>CAZJHF010000012.1:0-21914 GCA_964545505.1 uncultured Desulfobacterales bacterium
GTAAATAGTGTCGATATCTTTCATCTGATCTGCATGCATGCGGATAACGCGGCCCACTTTTACTTTCTTTCCGGTGCGCACATTGACGATCGTATCCCCTTTGGTCAGAGAGCCCTGATAGACTCGGATATACGTTAATTGACCGTAGGGGCCGTCTTCCAGCTTAAAGGCCAGAGCAACCAGTGGCTTGTCGTTGTCGTTGCTCAAAACGATCGGTTGTTCTGAATTGTTCATGTCCAATGCTTCGTTTTCGACGTCGAGCGGGCAGGGCAGTAACTGGGTGACAGCATCCAATAACGGTTGAATGCCTTTGTTCTTATACGCAGAGCCCACGTAAACCGGAGTTAACTTACGTTCGATGACACCCTGGCGCACCGCGCTAATAATCAGATTCGCGTTGATTTCTTTTTCTTCCAATACGGCTTCGGTCAATTCATCTGAAAACATGGAGGCCTGATCGATGAGATGCTCGCGGGCAGCTTGCGCGGCTGACAGATATTCAGCAGGGATTTGAGTACGACGAACGGTTTCGCCTTTATCGCCTTCAAAATGGACGGCCTGCATCGAAATGAGGTCGATGACACCTTCAAAGTCCGCTTCTAACCCAATGGGCAACTGCATGGCAACGGCGTTGTGCCCCAGTTTTTCTTTGAGCTGCTCAACCACCCGGTCCGGGTTGGCGCCGCTGCGGTCACATTTATTGACAAAAGCAATGCCGGGGACTTTATAGCGCTTCATCTGCTGATCGACGGTAATTGACTGGGATTGAACGCCGGCGACTGCGCAAAGAACCAGTATGGCGCCGTCGAGCACCCGCAGCGAGCGTTCAACCTCTATCGTAAAATCGACATGACCGGGGGTATCAATGATATTGATTTCGTGGTTGCGCCATTCGCAATAGGTGGCTGCTGAAGCAATGGTGATACCGCGTTCTTTTTCAAGTTCCATGGAATCCATGGTTGCGCCGACGCCATCTTTGCCTTTTACATCATGCATTGCATGGATGCGTTGGGTGTAGTAAAGAATGCGCTCGGTCAAGGTCGTTTTGCCGGAATCAATGTGTGCACTGATGCCGATGTTTCTGACTTGCTGGCTGTCTGTATTCATATCGAGATCCTTCAGTGTTCTGGATTAAAAACCCCCATCTGCTCAGACACGCGATGGGGGTGGCTGTCCATTACCGTAAAGCGGCAGTATTTAATGATCTATTGTGCTTTTGTCAAGCTATTTTTTTACAGTGGCATTTTTTTTCTTTAAGCGCTTGGTTGCCGGGCGGTTTCTTAAAAGCACATAGGTGGCGCCGGCACCGCCGTCGCATAAGCGGGCACTGGCATAGGCCAAGACCCATTTGCGCCAGTGGCCGGTGGTGAGCCATTCAATGACCTTTGTCTTTAAAACCGGATCCGCCGGTGAAGAAAGCCCGCGCCCGTGAATGATTAAAATCATTCGTTTGCCGCTGGCGATACTTTCCTTGAAAAATCGATCAAAAAGGATATGCCCACTTGCCACGCTCTGGCCGTGAAGATCAATATGACCCTGAACAGCATATTCACCGCTGTGAAGACGCCTGGCGATCGCACGGTTTACATTGTAGCCGGTTCCTTCGATGTATTCGGCGGTATCTGCAACCACAAACCCCTTACCGCTCTTGATCAGTTCGCCCAAGTGAAGCAATACCTCGGATTCATCCGTCTTGTTCGGCCCCGAAACCATAACGGGTTGGAATTCAGGTTCAGCACGGGTGTCCTGCGGCATCTTTTTGACATCCGCCATGGCAGCTTCAAATATCTCACGCTCTTGATCCGGACCGTCTTCCGGTTCAGGGGTATCTGGCGTCTGTTTGATAGTGGCGGCTTTAAGCGGCATCGACCGGCTGTCCAGCAGCATTTTGAGACCTTCAAACGGGCGATGCAGCCCCTTTTTTTTAGAAGATTTCATTTTTCAACATCATATTTCGAGGGGGCTTCGATTGTTGCGGGCATATGCCATATACTATAGGATCTTTTTGAGCGGAAAACAAATGCAATTTGATTTCTCCAGCCCAACAACCCTTTCTAAAGTTGATTTATTACATATTCGTATTATTATGGTTGTTTAAATTAGAGCCGCAAGCGGCCCTATTCATAATCCCAAGCCAGAGGCGGATACCTGCGATGGAACTCAAAAAAAAAGGAAGTGCCGATAAAGTGGTTGATGCAGCAACGGCTGTCTCTCACATCAAAAGCGGCAGCCGTGTGTTTATCGGTACCGGATGCGGTGAACCCCAGCATCTGATCAAAGCCATGATCAATGACGCATCTATTCAGGATATCATGGTCTATCAAATGCTGTCATCGACAATTGGACAGTACATTGACGAGGAGTCATTTCGGCGAAGGTTTTCTCCCAAGCTGTTCTTCATCAGCGATAGCATGCGCAAAGCGGCTTTTGAAGGCAAAATTGACTACATTCCAGCGTATTTGTCCCAGATTCCCCGAATGTTTGCCAGTCAACGCATCGGACTTGATGTGGCATTGGTTCAGGTCAGCCCACCCGATAAATTCGGTTACTGCAGCCTGGGCGTATCTGTGGATATCACCCGTTCAGGGCTGGAAAACGCCAGTTTGGTCATTGCTCAGGTTAATCCGCTCATGCCGCGTACCTGGGGAGATAGTTTTGTACATGTCGATGCAATCGACTGGCTTGTCCCATTTGAAGAGCCCCTGGTGGAAATGTCTCCAGTCGTCAAGCACACCGAAATAGCGCGGCGCATCGGACATTTTGTATCTCAGCTGGTGGACGATGAAGCCACGCTTCAAATCGGGTTCGGCCATTTGCCGGTTGCGATTGTACAATCCCTGGATACCAAAAAGGATTTGGGCCTGCACACCCAGTTGATTACCGATGGCCTGCTGCCACTGTTTGAAAAAAATGTGATTACCAACAAGAAAAAGTCGCTGTTGCCGGGCAGGGTGGTGGCCTCCTTGTGCATGGGCTCCAAAAAATTATATGATTATGTGAACAACAACCCGGCCTTTTACTTCCGCTCTTCTGAATTTGTCAACGATCCTACTGTGATTGCGCGCAACGATCATCTGATTTCCATCAGCTCGGCCCTGGAGGTTGACCTAACCGGACAGGTCTGTTCGGATTCTGTGGGATATATGTTTTATAGCGGCATTGGAGACCAGGTAGACTTTCTAAGAGGCAGTTCGATGTCCAAGGGCGGATTTTCGATCGTGGCGTTGCCGTCAACGGCTCAAAACGGGGCCGTTTCGCGCATCGTACCGCATTTAAGTCAGGGTGCCGGCGTGGCAACCACCCGCGGGGATGTTAACTTTGTCATTACCGAATACGGCATCGCCGAGTTACAGGGCAAAAGCATTTACCAGCGCGTCATGGAGTTGGCGCAAATTGCACACCCGAAATTTCGCGAAGAGCTTATCGATGTGGCCAAACAGCGCCATTACATATTTGCTGACCAGCTACCGCCATCAAACGAAGATTTACTTTTTCTGGAAGCATACAAAAGCATTCACACCCTGAAAAATGGAAGAGCCGCCGAGTTTCGACCGCTATTGCCGTCAGATGAAATTGCATACCGTAATTTCTTTTATTCATTGCAGGAAAAAACGATTTATATGCGCTTTTTTTACCGTATGCGCTCCTTCTCGCATGAGGTCGTACAAAAGCACTGGGCCAGCATTGATTATCGCAAAAATATGTCCATCATCGGCCTGATGCAAAAAGGCGGTCACAAAGAGATTATTGCGATTGGAACCTATGCATACGATCAGGATCAACAGGCAGAAGTTGCTTTTGTCGTTCGTGAAGACTACCAGGGCCTGGGGATCGCATCCTATCTGCTTGCCGTTCTTGAACGAATTGCCAAAGAAAATCAGTATACGCGTTTTTCTGCAACCGTTTTGCGGCAAAACACTGCCATGATCCAGGTTTTCAAAAAGCGATATCCGAATTTAAAAATTTCAACGCAAGTTGGCCACGAAATTTTGCTGATCATGGACTTTGATGATAGCAAGACAAATCCAGAATCGCGGCCGCAAAAATCCTAAGCGTGCAAATGGTTTTTTTATGGCCATTTGCCGGTGATCGGACTGTATTCAAGCCGGAGTCATATCCACTTGCCCGATAGCGTTTAGACCCTCCAATTCTGTCAGTCCTTGATTATGGCGGCACGAATCGTGATATAAGCTCCCTACTGCGAAGATTTAGCTTGCTAAAACCGTGATTTTTTTGTAAATTAAGAAGCATAAGGGTTATTTTCGTTTTTTTTTGTGGTGGTGCGTGTTGCTGGGTGTATCTGTTGAATAATATTAAAGTTTTAAAGAAAAATAGCCGAATTGAAGGTTGAAAATCCAGAAACCCGGAAACACGCAGGTTATTCAAATCCGGTATCATTCGCGCTGCATTTTTGCAGACGGGTGAAATACGTCATTTAAATCCCTTTTAACACTGCGGGGTAAGCAGGGGTGCTGCTGCGCATGGGTCCCTGCCGCTGCTGTCGCCGCTGGTTTGCTATTTTCTTGAAGTGCCGGGGTTGAAGGCAAGGTTGCACAATCACGGGCGCATTTATCAACCAAGACAACATACTTTTCAGGAGGAGCAATTGTCTTACACGCTGGGTCAAAAACAACTCGATCGAATAGAGGACATTTTAAATCAGGATCTGGTTGAAAATGGGGTTCGCTGTGTTTTTCTGATTGATATGGCCGGCAATATCATCGCAAACCTCGATAATGGGGAAAAGCAGCACGATATCTATTCACTGGCAGCTTTGGCTGCCGGAAATTTCGGTGCTGTCAGCGCTATGGCCAAAATCATCGGCGAAAATGAATTTTCATTGCTGTTTCACAAGGGTAAAAAAGAGAATATTCATTTCAATAAAATTACCACGGAATTTTTACTGATTACCATTTTTGGCAATGATATTTCATTAGGATTTTTACGATTGAAAGTCGCCGATTCCGTTGAGCAGCTAAAAACAATATTGGAACCGCTCCTGTCGCTTTAAGAACAGAAATCCTGCTATACTGTCGTTTAAGTATATTGGTATTCTTGTGTGTTAAGCTATCGCATGGCCTTTGTAAATTTAAAAAAAAAAGAAATCCAGGTAAAAATTGTCTATTACGGTCCCGGACGAGGCGGCAAAACGACAAACCTGGAATATGTATACAAAAAGTTCCGCAAGCGCATCAATACCGAGATGGTCACGGTTAAAACCCACGGCGATCGCACGCTTTTCTTTGACTTTTTGCCGTTCGACATTGGCGTGATCAACGGATATGACGTCAAGATACAGCTTTACACCGTCCCGGGGCAGGTTAAATATAACGCCACCCGGCGGCTGGTACTCAGAGGTGTTGATGGTATCGTTTTTGTAGCCGATGCTATGGCTGTCCGCCGTGAAAAGAATATATTATCTTTGAATAATCTTCAGGAAAATCTTGCCAATTATAAAAAGAGTATTTTTAAGATTCCGTGTGTCATACAATATAACAAGCTAGATCTGTTAGAGCAGGGTATTCCGCTGTTGACAACCGATATTCTTGAAAAAGATCTCAATAGCCAGCTAAAGAGGCCTTCTTTTTCCGCCAGCGCGTTGAAGGGCACCAATGTTGTAGCGACCTTGAAAAAAATTATCTCAATGACCGTAGCATCTATTAAGCGGGATTTGAAATAGGAGGGCAAATTGGCCGACAATACCAAAGACAAAAACCTGGACTCGGAAATTGCCAAACGCCTCGATGATTTATTTGGAGAAGGAGATGGTAATTCGAGTGACGATCTCCCCATCGAAGCTGATGACAAAGCTGCAGCTGCAAATGAACCTCAAAAAAAAGAACCGGCTGCTGCTGAAGCGGAAATACTGGATCTGAAAGAAGTGACCGCCAACAAAGCAGAAGCACAGGATGTGCCAGATGATTACCCTCTGGCTGAGTTGAAGAATTTGGTGCTTTCAATTGATTGGGAGATAACCGACGAGGCATTGACCAATCTGCTGTCTGAAATTGACAGCCTTAAGAAAACCTACAAACAAGAAAAAATTGTTTCGATGTTTTTACAGCTTCTGGCATCTTTAGGGCAATACATCAAGACAAACCGCGGCAATGCCCATCCAAAAACATTTAAGATTTTAAATTCGGTATTTTCGCGCCTGGAAGAGGTCATCCTTGCAGATAATATCACAGGGGCTGAAAAGAAAAAGATGTTACGAGCTGAGATGCAAAAATACAAACAGCTGCGCCATAAGGTTTCGCAGAAGAAAGCGGCCAGCGCAGATCGTAAGGTTGCGCCGGCGGCAGCAAAACCCGAACCACCCGCTACGGTAACCATGGAGCAGAAAGTCGAACAGCGGGATAAAGTCAAAGCGTCGTCAGCCAATGCGGACGCGCCATCTGCTGAGGTACTGGCCGAAGCAGTAAAAGAGCTGAAGCAATTCATTCATTCCGAATTAAATGCCCTAAAACAGGAACTGAAAAAACTCCAAAAATCTAATTAACATTCCTTTAAATCCCCTTTTCCCGGATGGGTAAGACGCCACGGGCGTGGGATTTATTGTCAACTGCACCCATGCAGCTATTGAGTTGATCCCAGGATTGAAAACGGCACCGTCGAGGTAGAAATATGGATTTTTCGTCAAGCGAATTATCCGCCATGGTATTTAAACGGGTCGTACGGCAGGATTTTGAAGAATTCCCGTTCAATCGCCAGATGCTCTCCGTGTTTATGGAGTTAGACGGACGGACCCCTCTGGGCAAAGTGGCGCAGAAGGTCGGATTAACAATGAGTACCATGCGCTTACTGATTGCCAAACTGGTGCAAAATGGGCTGGTGCAAAAAGTGGAGCAGGGTATTGCTACGCTGGACAAGGATTTCTTCGATTATCTAGTAGTCCATCTATCGCTTGCAATCGGGCCGATCGCGCAGGTGCTGATTGAAGATGAAGTTTCGGATCTGGGTTACCAGTTGGCGCAGTTTCCCGGACATCGGGTTGCCGAACTTGTAGACAATTTAGCGCGTCAAATACGGCGTAAACAAAAAAAAGACGTTTTTCTGAAATCAATGGCGCTTAAAATACGTGAAAAAAAATATCTGGCAACCTGAGCGGCGCAATTGCGGTTTTTAACCGTATGTTAGGATAAATTGTTTATTTTAAAATCACAGGCAGTCAGCGACCCACCGGCAGCATTGGACATCTTTCTTGAGGAGCTCAATCATGATTGTCATTTGCGAGGAATGCGGCAAAAAGTACCGGATCGACCCTTCAAAAATCAAAGGTGACGCTGCGCGTTTTAAATGCCGGGTGTGTGCGCATATGATCATGGTCTCCAAACCATCACAAGTACCGTCGACGGCTGAGGAGACCGATATGCCTGTTTCTGAGCCGGCCCCCGACGCAGCGCCAAAAGAGCTGCCGGCAAACGAACCTGAAATAAAACTTGATCGAGTGGCCAGCGAACATGTTCAGGCCAAGTCAGCTCTCAAATCCGGACCGTTGAATTTGCGCCTCAAAATGTTGTTGCTGTTTTTCTTCATTCCATTGGTTTTGCTGATTGGCGCCAGCCTGCTGTACCTTTGGCAACAGGATAAAATGGCGGCATTGTTAACCGCTGAAAGCACAAAAGTTGTTAACCAGATGGCGGAAGAAAAAATTGCGGATCTATCAACCGCCGTTGCCATTCAATGTCGGCTATATCTGCTGACCAACCCGGGGCTGGCTAAAGAAGACTTTATGAATGATATGGGTTTTAAAACCCTTGCCGTGCAAAAGGTCGGGTTAACCGGTTATACGGCACTTTACGAGATGCCGGATGCAGATGGTATCTGGCGCACCTGGGCGCATGTGAATCCAAAGATTATCGGGATTGATATGGCCACATTGAAAGGTCCCATGGGGCGCAATTTTCCCGGGTTCTGGAAGATATACAGCGGCGTAAAAGGGGGTAAACGATCTCAGGGTTATTATACCTGGCAGGACAAGGACGGCCAGTTTCGCGAAAAATTTATGGTCTGCACGCCGGTCGCCGGGACCCCGTATGTTGTTGCTGCCACGACCTATTTGGACGAATTTCACGGACCGGTTAACAGCATGCAAACCCGTGCCGGTGAGTTGACTGAAAAAACGCGCTGGATTATCTGGGCCATTCTGGGCGGGACCTTGCTGTTGATCGGATTGATTGTCTTTATATACAGCCATCGACTAACAACGAAAATCAAATCCTTAACCGATGTCGCCGAACGGATTAGCATCGGTGACCTTGGCATCGAAATCAAAACCAAGGCCAGAGATGAAATCGGTGAGCTGGCTGAAGCCATATCCAGAATGCAGGAAAGTATTCGCATGTCAATTGAGCGATTGCGCCGCCGCCGTTAAGCGTTTTGGTGTGATGTTTTAAACAACGGCCACTACTGATTTGGCTTGGCGGCATAAAGAAGCTTATCGATTTGATGCCAGCTAAAAACGGTACGGTCCAAGGAGTTATAATGGTTGTTATTCCATCTCAGCAGCCTGTGCTTGAAAATTTAAATGCCTACTATCTTGATATCAGAAAACTGCTGGAGCATTTCCAGGGTGAAATTGGATCGGGCGGCATCCATTTTAAATCACATGCAGCGGAGGGCGTGTTATTTTTCGATCAAGATCAGCTGCTGAGCGGGTTTTTGCAGGAAAAAAATACTTCCCTGTCAGGATCTGAGGCGATTGAGCGTCTGCTGGAGGCAGGCAAAGCATATAATTTCAATGTGACCGTCTATCATATTGATTCTGAAGAAGTATATTACTGGGCCGGTATTCAAACAGCGGAAAAGATTTATAAGGATCTCAGTACTGAATTTACCGATCTGGAAGGACTCATTAAAAAAATGGGTTCTGAAAAACTGACCGGCTATATTGATATCAGTATCGGCAGCGGCGAACAAAGTGGCCTCATATTTCTAATCAATGGAAAAATTAGAGGCACCTCGTGTTCCTGGGGTAACGGGGTGCCAGGCCCATCCAGCGAGCATCAACGGCTGATATTTCAAAAAACCAAAGAACTGGGAGGCACCTTTAATGTTAGCCGAATTGCGTTAAACAGCCTGCCTGCTGACAATCTAACGACCGAAAAGGAGCAGGTCCTTTCAGAAACTGCGATTGTGATGATGGAGGCCTTACTGGTCATATTCGAAACAGTGGTTAATGAAAATACCAAAAAAAAGACCGATTTTCAGAAGTTTCTCAAGCAGAACCTGGTTGAATATGCAGACCGATTTGCTTTTCTTGATCCATTTGCAGGTGAATTCGAATACGCCCGGCAAAGCATCACCTATTCCGGCCGCGCGAGCGACCACGATTTGGTTCAGGGTGTCTGTGCGGTGATAAAAAAAATGGCTCACGACCTGGGCCTGTTTCCAGCCCTGCTGCAAAAATTGGACTTGTGGTCGGAGGAATATGAGGATGAATTACTTTACTACGATGTCAATTTGACAGAAATAGACATATAAACAAAACCCCTTTTCACATTCAACAATCTAAAATCAAGGTTCGAGGCCATGGCCGGTGAAAATTTGATACATAGCGGAGATTATTCGGCCCGCCGGTATGCAGCGTTTTTTGATGGTCTTCCTGCACCGCTGTTTCGCACTACCATTGAGGGTAAGCTGGTATATTGCAATCAGGCGCTTGCCAATTTGTTGGGTTTTGACTCTGCGATGGACCTCATCGATTATCCGGTCATTGAATTTTACCGCAACAAAAAAGATCGCGGACCTATCATTCACACCGTCATCCAAACCGGTGGGGTTTTTGATCTGCCGGTGGCGCTCAAAAAAAAGGACGGGGCACCCATCTGGTGTGCGATTACCGCCAAAGCGATTTTTGATGATGACGGTAATGCCATTCATCTTGACGGTGTTTTAAAGGAAATAACAACGGATATCGATTCTGATATCGATGGGCCCAAAATCGAGGGGCCCGCGGGGGATCTTGACCAGATCATTATTGATCTTGATCTTCGCGGTGCGCTGATCAATGTTAACTCAGCTGCAGAAGCGTTTTTTAGTCTGCCCAAAGCAAAATTGCTGGGCAAATCGTTATCTGAATTTTTAGCGCCCGGCGACCGCGATCTGTTCCTTATTTTTTTGGCTGATATTTTTAAAATCGGTCGCAGCGAAATCATTTTGTCCATTCTGGACGGCAGTTCAAAAGTGCACCATCTAAAATGCCAGGCCTCTTTGATTAAAAATAATGGCCGTGCAAATCATGTTAAATGTATCACCAAAGATGTCACCAACATTATAAAGCAACAACGGCAAAAGGCGGATAACCAAAAATTTCAGGGTGTTCTGGAAATGGCCGGTGGTGTTGCGCATCGTCTGAACCAGCCCCTGACCATCATAAATAATCAGATCAATGAAATATTGTCCGAATTTAAGCAGAATAAACGCCTGCATGATAAAATTATTAAGATTCACAATCAGATTAAGAAAATGAATGATATTACCGATAAATTAGGCAGGATTAAGAAGTACGAAGCGATGGATTATGTGGCCGGAATAAAAATCGTTGATATTGAAAAATCATCCTGGTCCCATGATGCAAGGAAGACAGATGATTAAAAACGTTCTGCTGGTAGATGATGATACCGAGATGCTGCATGCCCTCAAAGCGGGCTTTAAACGTTACCAGGAGTCCTTTGCGGTTTTGCTGGCTGAAGACGGTCTAAAGGCTCTGGAGGTTCTCAAACAAAATATTATCTCCCTGGTCGTGACCGATCTAAAAATGCCCAATATGGACGGTTTTGAGCTTTTGGCACACATCATGCAGTACTATCCGGACATTCCGGTCATTATTATCACCGGCTACAGTACGCCTGAAATGGAACAGCTGGCGCGCGAGGGAGGAGCCGTCGGATATATTGCCAAACCGTTTTTGATTGAAAATTTAGCCCGTCAAATATTGACGACCTTAAGAAAGGAATCCGAGGGCGGCACGCTGCATAATATATCGTCCGGCATGTTTTTGCAGCTGATCGAAATGGAGCAGAAAACCTGCACGATTCGGTTGGAAGAAAAAACAGCTGGAAATAAGGGGATCCTTTTTTTCAGTGATGGTGAATTGTTTGATGCCAGGGCAAACAATATCCAGGGCCAAGCTGCAGCACACGAAATTTTTTCATGGGATGCAGTCAATCTTTCCATTCAAAATGGCTGTGCCGTAAAGGAAAATAAAATTCAAACCGATTTGCAGCCGCTCATCCTGGAGGCCATGCGGCGCAAGGATGAAAGAACGCCGGGAAGCATGCGCACCCAGGATGCGGAAGAGCCCGAGGTTGTGCCTGAAGGCGTTATGGAGCAAATTGAATCCGCTCGCCAAACGCCGGCCGCTCGGCTTAACAAACTCAAAGCCAAAATCGAAGCAGAAATTGGACAGCAGTGCGGCCTGGAAGACCTGTATCAGGATTCGCTGTGGGACTACCGTGTCACCCAGCTATCGAAAATCGGTGCCTTTTTCCAATTGGGGAAATTAATGCTGGCCTATATCGATCGGGGTGATGCCCATGATTACATTCTCATGCCGGGTCAAAAGACCACAGTTGTCACGGTAGATCCCCGGTGTCCTCGAGATAAGATATTGCGGGTTATCAGCAATTAACTATAATGAGCGTTTTAAAATAAAAATATGGGATATACTTTTTATATCAAGGAATTCTACCCGTCGAGCGCCTCCCTTCGAGCGCCTCAGGGTCTGTGTACAGGGTCGAACGATCGTTTTAATATTTTTATTTTAAAACCCCACGGGGGCTTGCCGATCTTACCGCATCTACGGTGTTAGATGCCGTTCCGCATAGTACACTATAGCGAAACGCCATCTGCCGTGTAGCTGCGGCAACCTCGACAAGCGCTCAATATAGTTAAAATATAATGAGCGTTTTAAAATAAAAATATAACGCACGTTTCACCATAAAAAATGCGCGAAATTTTCAATGATATACTGAATACCGATGGGGTAACCGGCGTCATGCTGTTTGCGGAAAACGGCGATGTGCTTTTCAAAGAGCTGTCGGCCACGATCAAACAAGCGCCTGAACACCGCGATTGGCGATTTTTAGTTGATTCATTGGAAGGTATGCGTGAAACCGATCTGATTTTTGAAAGGGGTCGCATTTACATCCGCAAAACCGACATGGGCATTTTGGTCGTATTAATGGCGCTGTACGTTCCGATTGCGATGATCCGATTAAATTGTGATATCTTATTACCGTTGCTGCAGCCATCAAAGCCGAGTCGAAAATTTGGCCGATTCTTTAAAAAATAGACCGAATCCGCTGTGTCGTGCCAATTCAAATGAAAGGGTTTTTTAAATAAATGAATACTGACATTGAATCCAAGATCAACGAGGCCGAAGTTTGCCGTTCAATGGGGCTGTTTGTAGACTCGCTCAAAATTTACGAAAATATTCTCGGTAACGTGTCCGACCAGGATACCCAGACCCACGATAAAATTCAAAAGCGCATCCGTTTGCTCAAACATGAAATCGACAGTGACGAGCAAACAGCGCCCATAGGGGTTTCGGCCGAAGACATCACCCTGCTACGACAAAGTATGTCCAATCAAGGGGATATTCCCGCCATTTTAGACAGTGCTTCAGCCTTCAAGGAAATGGGGCTGCACGGCGAGGCTCTTCCGGAATATGCCAAGTTATTAAAAGAGGATTATCCGGTCAATAAGGTGATGCCCGAAATCAGCGAATGTCTCTTGAAACTGCATTCCCCCTCTAAGGCATCCGATAAGTTGAATAGTCTGATTGAACCACTAAAGCTTGAGAAACAGAAATGGGCGGATATCTTGGTTCTTTTTGGTAAAGATATGGAAAAGCGCGATCACCGTGAAGTGGCGCTTGACAGCTACAGGACGGCTCGTAAATTGAGTCCCGACAATACCGAAATTAAGGAACGGATGGACTCGGTTGCGGCCACTTTTACGACCGGCTCGAAATATGATTACCTGCTGCGCGAAAAACTGGTTACAACCGAGCAGTTGCAGCAGGCCTTTGGATTGGCCAAAAAGATGAACAAAAGTGTTGAATTTGTTCTGATTGAACACAACAAAATCAATAAAGCGGCCATCGCTAAATCCTTTTCACTTTTCTATGATACTGAGTTTCGCGATTACGATCATTCTTTCACGGTGCCGGTAGAACTGTTATCCAATTTGAAAAAGGCCTTTTTGCTAAACGAGTGCTGGGTTCCCATGAGCTGGAACAAAGAGGGGGTTGAGATTCTGGTCGATGATCCCCGGGATCTGAACAAGACCGATAACATCAGAGCCCTGATGAAAACCAGTCGCATTAATTTTACCGTCGCCATCCGTGAAGATATTGAGCAGTACATAAAACTGTTTTTTGAGGGGGGACAACCGACCGCCGACTCGGCCTCACCGGAGCAGACACTTGAAGACTTTGATTTAATTCCGGATGTTTCTTTTGAAGAAGAAGAGGAAGAAGAGGATGTCGATGACGGCCTGGATGAAGCTTCGGGCAAAATCGTTAAGCTGGTGGACCAGACAATTATTGCCGCTTACCGCAAAAACGCGTCGGATATCCATATTGAGCCGTCATCTATTACCAAATCGACTTCAGTGCGCTTCCGTCTGGACGGCGTCTGTCAGGAGTATCTCAAAGTCCCCAGTTCCATGACGCGCGGTATCGTATCCAGGGTTAAAATCATGTCAAATCTGGATATCGCCGAGCGGCGGCTGCCCCAGGACGGAAAGATCAAATTCAAGCGCAAAGGCGTACCCACTTTTGAACTCCGGGTGGCCACCCTGCCGACGCAAGGTGGATTCGAAGATGTGGTGCTCAGAATTCTGGCCTCGGCCGGTGCGATGGAACTTGACGATATGGGCATGACCGAGCGCAATACAAAGGTCATGAAACGCGTCGTCGCCAAGCCCTACGGGCTGGTGCTGGCAGTCGGGCCCACCGGTTCGGGTAAAACCACATCGCTGCATGCGATTCTCGGCTACATCAACAAACCAGGCATTAAAATATGGACCGCTGAAGATCCGATCGAAATTACCCAGAGTGGGCTGCGGCAGGTAGAGGTCAAACCTAAAATCGGTCTGGATTTTGCCCGGGTGATGCGGGCGTTCCTAAGGGCCGACCCGGACGTTATCATGATCGGGGAAATGCGGGATGAGGAGACAGCCTCCATCGGCATCGAGGCCTCTTTGACTGGCCATCTGGTTTTTTCGACCTTGCACACCAACAGCGCACCGGAAACCATCACCCGCCTGCTGGATATGGGGCTTAATCCCCTTAATTTTTCAGATGCCTTTCTGGGGGTGCTGGCCCAACGGCTGACGCGCCGGCTGTGCAAAGACTGTATGGAAGAATATCCGTTGACCAAAGACGAATATGAGATGATCTACGTGGATTACGGTGAGAAATATTGGGATCGAGCCGGTATCGACTATGATCCTGACACCACCCTGTACCGGTCAGTCGGGTGCGATGCCTGCTCTAACACCGGCTACCGTGGACGGATGGGCATCCACGAACTCATGGAAGGTACCCCCAAAATCAAATTGATGATCAAAAAGCAGGCCAGCACCGAAATGTTGTTTGCCCAGGCCATGAAAGAAGGTATGTCCACACTCCGCCAGGATGGTATCATGAAGGTTTTTAAAGGCTATACTGACATGGCTGAAGTGCGACGGGTGTGTATTAATTAAAAGAAGGTTCCAGGGTTCAGGGTTCAGGGCTGCCTCCCTCGTTAATAACTACGGAGGACAAGCAGGGTTCAAGGTTTTCTGAATTTAGAAATTAAGCGATCCAGCTTTCATTTTAAAATTACCGCATACAAACCCTATTTTTGATGGAAATTGGTTCCCGCCAGTGGCAAAACCTTATCATTAATGGCGCCCAAGAGTTGGGCATCAGCATCGATGATCGCATTTGCGCTGCATTTGCCACCCATGCTGCTGAATTATTCCATTGGAATCGTAAATTTAATCTGACCGCCATCACCGATGCCCGCGGTATCGCCATAAGGCATTTTTTAGACTCGCTGGCCCCAGCCAAATTCGTTCCTGATAGGGCCAGAATGCTCGATATCGGCTCCGGAGGCGGTTTCCCGGGTATTCCGCTTAAAATCGTAAAGTCTTCTTTGTCCGTTTTTTTGATTGACGGTACGCGCAAAAAGGTCAATTTCTTAAAACATATGATCCGCTTGCTGGGCCTTGATAAAAGCGAAGCCCTGCACATCCGCGCTGAAAATTTTGCGCATCATACTGAATTTGCCAATTCGTTTGATGTCATTATCAGCCGGGCGCTATCGGATTTGACATCTTTTGCAAAAGCGGCGACGCCGTTGCTGGCCGGGCAAGGGATAATTGTGGCCTTGAAAGGGCAGGTCGATCAAAAAGAGTTGGCGGCTTTGCGCGAAAATTTGCCGCCCCATCAATTTTCGCTGAAGGTTGAACACTACAGCCTGCCCTGCGACCCCCATCTGCGATCGATTGTCATTCTAAAGTCACTTGACAAAAAAAGCACGCACTGCTGTAACTCCCGATTCAGATATTATGTGAGTCCTTAGAAATAACTGCTGGCATCCCAGCAATGGGTGCACAGCTGTTCCTTGGGTATGCCAATAGCTGCAACGAGGTCTTCCAGTTTCTGGTACTGCAGGGAGGTCAGTTGCAATCGCTGTCGGATTTGATCGACCATCGCCAGGTTTTTCTGCGATCCGGCTGTGGCATAGTCGGCTAGATGCTTATCCTCTGAACCTTCCAGTGCGGAGATGGCCTTGCGGCTGGCCAAATCCAGCGTTGAGCGTGATGTTGAAAAGCTCAAGAAATCACAAGGATAAATAAGGGTAGGGCAGGCCGGTCGCATGTGAACTTCTTTGGCACCGTACTCGTATAGAATTTGAATGGTGTCCTGCAGCTGGGTGCCGCGTACGATCGAGTCCTCGCAGAAAAGAATTCTGCGGTTCTCGATCAGCTCTTTGATGGGGATCAGTTTCATTTTGGCGACCAGATCCCGGATGCTCTGATTCTGGGGCATAAAGCTGCGGGGCCAGGTCGGTGTGTACTTAACAAAAGGTCTGACATAAGGGATGTTCTTTTCGTGGGCGTACCCGATGGCATGTCCGATACCGGAATCGGGGATGCCGGCAACAAAGTCGATGTCAACGCTGTCATTTTGGGCCAGGAGCCTGCCGCAACGGTTGCGGGTGGCTTCCACATTGATGCCTTCGTAGCTGGTCGCCGGATAACCGTAGTAAACCCACAGAAAAGCACAGACCTGCATCTGCTCCTGTGGTGGTTTTTTTTGCTCGATGCCTTCGGCTGTTATTAAGGCAATCTCACCGGGGCCCAGATTTTTTTCCATCGTATAGCCCAGGTTGGGAAAGGCACAGGATTCCGAGGCCGCCACATAAGCCCCTTCTTTTTTGCCGATCACAACCGGTGTGCGTCCCAATTTGTCGCGCGCAGCGTAGATACCCTCTTCGGTGAGCAAAAGCATCGAGCAGGAGCCTTTGATGGCATTCTGGGCATTCTGGATACCGTCTTCGAAGGATTCGGCCTCGCTAACCAACATGGCCACCAGTTCGGTTGGGCTGGTGTCACCGCCGCTCATTTCTGAAAAATGCCGCTTACTTTGAAGCGCCCTGGCGGCCAGCGTTTCGATGTTGTTAATTTTGCTGACCGTTACAATCGCAAAGGTTCCCAGGTGGGAGCCGATAATCAGTGGTTGCGGGTCATGATCGCTAATAACGCCGATACCTTGGTGACCATGCAGTTTTGGCAGATCTGACTCGAATTTAGACCTGAAATAATCATTTTCGATGTTGTGGATCGATCGTGAAAAATCTTTTGAATTTATCACGGCCAGACCGCCGCGTTTGGTGCCGAGGTGGGAGTGATAATCAGTACCGTAAAATAAATCACTCAAACAGTCATTTTTGGACACACAACCAAACAATCCTCCCATATTCATGGTCTCCTTTCAGATGATGTCAGCGCTTCAGGCGGATGAATTCTACGCTCAGGTCTGCGCCTTTGATGCGAATCATGGCAGCCGATCCCGGTTGACCGAATTTGGGATATGACGCGCTTCCGGGGTTGATATACGTTATCCCATTTTTTTCGAAGACATCCGGGCGGTGCGTATGACCGCTGATGACGGCCTTAATCCCGGCTTTTTGCGGTTCTTCATTTAGGCGGCTAGCAATATGCGTTACCGCCAGCGCAATTTGGCCGATCTCAATGATTTCAGTTGCCGGCAACTGGCTGGCCCAGTTTCCAATATCCATATTCCCGCGCACAGCCAGAATCGGCGCAATTTTTTCCAGCTCAGCTAAAACCGTTTCATCGCCGATGTCACCGGCATGAATGATAAGGTCAACCGTCTTGAAGGCCTTCGCAACGGCTAACGACAGGTGACCGTGGGTGTCGGATATCACACCAATCAAATATGACTCAGCAGGGTCTAATTTTATGAGCATTCTGAGATCCCGCATCTAACGCAATCACTGTGTTGACTGCTTTTATGCAGGCAAGGTTTGGAGCCGACATGCTGAATCGGTGTTTTAGGCCAGGCGAGAGCCGTTGGGAACCTTTTGCTGGGGTTCTGCCAGGAAATCGGTTTCATCGGATTAAACCTTTTGTGTGACCCGGGCACAACGGCGTCCATACCCAATAAGACCGCACAAGACTGCAGCCGTTGCCGCAGGAAATTGAGTTTTACGGGAACCGCAAACCGGATGTCAAGGGGATTTCACATACCGCCGTTCTATCCGACCGCCGGGTGCTCTCTGCGGCTGGAATTCATGAATCCTCATGGATTTTTACCTCGCGGCGGCGACGCTTGGTTTCGCTGCGCTTTTTTTTAGCCGATAAGCGACGTTCTTTGGCGGTCCGGGATGGTCTGGTTTTGCGTCGGGGTTTGGGTTTGACGGTTGCCTGGCGGATCAGCGCAACCAGTCTCGCAATCGCGTCCTTGCGGTTTTTATCTTGGCTCCTGTAACGGTTGGCCTTGATGATCAGGATGCCCTCTTCGGTAATCTTCCTGCCGGCAATGCGGCGCAGGCGATCCCGAATGTCTTCAGACAAAGCATCGGATTGCATAACGTTGAAGCGCAACATCGCAGCCGTGGACACTTTATTTACATTCTGACCGCCCGGTCCAGAGGAGCGAACAAATTCCAGCTGAATATCGGATTCATCGATAAATAATGTGTCGGTTATGCGTATCATCAGTGCCCCAGAATGGGTACACTATAATGAGACCGAACACCAGTTAAAAATGATAACGTCAGATTTCTTTTAACCCCAGGGCAGGCACTATTCAAGTTTCACGTGAAAACACATTGGGTAGTGTATCTTATGAGATATCAGCACTATAATTTGATTTTCGAAATTGTATGTTTAAGTTATTTGCATATTGTAAGCCTGATGTGTTTAACAATGGACATGCCCACAATCATGCCTAAATTTGAATCAATTTAGCAAAAAGGATTGGAATAATTATTAAACGTGAATGCTAAAATATTAATGTATAGATTTAATATATAGCTAAATATAACTGATATTGATGGTAATAAATAAGGAGAAAGATATGGAGATTGAAGATAAAAAAGTGGCCATTTTAGTGGAATCGCTGTTTAATACGTTTGAGTTTTGGTATCCGTATTACCGCTTGAAAGAAGCGGGTGCCGAAGTTGTCGTTGTGGGGTCAGGTAGCGCTCAAACATATACGGGCAAGCCAGGCACAGAGGTTGCTGTGGATGCCAGCATTGATCAAGTATCCGCAGCCGATTTCGATGCGATCATAATACCCGGCGGCTATGCACCGGACATTATGCGGCGATATCCCCAAATGGTGCAGCTGGTCAGCGATCTGTTTGCGAGCGGCAAGGTGGTTGCCGCCATTTGCCATGCCGGTTGGATGCTGGCGTCAGCCAAGATATTAGCAGGTAAAACCGTGACATCCTTTTTTGCGATTAAAGATGATCTGGTGCATGCCGGTGCGGAATGGGTCGATCAGGAGGTGGTTGTCGATGGTAATTTAATTACCAGTCGAACACCGGATGACCTACCGGCCTTTATGCGTACTTTCATCGCGGCCATACAGGGTGCAGGGTAAACCTGCTAAAGGCGACTCTCCTTGATAATCTGATGCGCTTTTAGTGGACGTTTGCAATTGCCTGTGTTAATAGGAAAACCACAATCGGTGCCCTTCGCACACCGGCAACGATCTGACCGATGGTGCCAATATACGTTCTACTTGTGCGGTAAAGGAGGAAGATGAGATGAAAATACTGGTAGGGTATGACGGAACCAACTCGGCAAAAGAAGCCTTAAACCTGGCGAAATCCCATGCAAAGTCTTTTGGTGCATCCATTCAGGTGGTTACATCCATGCAAAAAGGGACAGCGTCTGAAAGGCAAGAAATCGAACAGGCCGAGCGGGGCTTGGAATATGCCAAATCCCTGTTTGATGAAGCCGATATTGCCTGCCACACGCATTTGCTGATTCGCGGTCTGTCAGCCGGTGAAGATCTGGTTGAATTCGCAAACGAGAACCAGATTGACCAAATTATCGTGGGCGTCAAACGCAGATCAAAGGTCGGTAAATTGCTGCTGGGCTCTACTGCGCAGTATGTCATTTTACAGGCCGATTGTCCTGTGGTCACAATTAAATAAAATTAAATCGAATTGTTCAAAATTCCTGCACGCGACGACCTGAAGGAATCAGAATATTGAAACCCCGTGATGGCATCCATATCATGGGGTTTTTTATGCGGTCTTTTTGCTGAGTGTTTTTTCGAGTTTAGCCACCCCCAGAGAGCACGCCAGTGTTAGTATTAAATACATCACCGTGATCGTAATCCAGATTTCAAAGGTAAAATAAGTTGTTGCCATGAGTTCCATACCCTGAAAGGTCAATTCCTGAATCGAAATAATCGAGACGATGGCCGAATCTTTGATGGTTGCAATAAATTGTCCGGCCAGAGGCGGCAGAATACGCTGGATGGCTTGAGGCAGGATAATCAGCCGCATGCGCTGCCATCTGGATAATCCCAGTGCGTCTGCAGCCTCCCATTGGCCTTTTTCAATGGACTGGATACCGGCCCGGACGATTTCGGTCATATAGGCGCCTTCAAATATGGAAAGCGTGATTAAGGCTGAAATAAAAGCGCCAAACAGCGGTGGGGCGGCAAACAAAAATGTCATCAAAGCCTGGGTCGATTCGCTGCGCGAGCGGATAAAGGTCTCTAATCCCAGGGCCGGCAAGATCTGGTTACTGACAAAAAAATAGAAGATAAAAATCAAAACCAAGGGCGGCAAGTTGCGTGTCAATTCAACATAACTGCCTGCCAGCAGGCGTTTAAAAAGACTTCGACTGACACGCAGCATTCCCATCACAATCCCAATGAACGTGGCCAGTAAAGTGGCCCAGATGCTCAGTCGGATCGTGGTTAAAAATCCTTGCAGCAGTACGTTGGAGACCCATTGACGGGTATCCGGATCGAAACGAATGAAATACTGGGGTATGGCATCCCAGTTCCAGGTGTATTTCAGACCCATCGAAACTTTGTATCCGATAAACACGACTGCCGCGCCCAACAGGCCGCTTATAATGATATCAATGCTGGTTATTTTGGGTCTGCCGGTTACCACGGTGTGCCTATTTTATTTTACCTTCCCAATCCTTGGTCTCAAACCAGTACTGTTTTCGTTCGGCAAGCCATCCTTTGGCTTCTGTTACACGAATCCAGTTGTTAAAATAATTGAGCGTGTCAAAATCTCCTTTTCTGACGACAAAACCGATAGGTTCTTTGGTAAAAGTGCCGGTTATCGGTAAAAATAACTGATCGGGATACTTGATGGCCTGAAATGCAGGCAGGGGAGCGGATGCAACGGCTGCATGTGCCCTGCCGTTTAGCACCTCCTGGATCACCTGAGCCTCATCATCAAAGAATTTTTTTTGGGCAGCCGGCATATATTTATTGGCCGCGTCAGCCGCCGTTGAACCCAGACGGGCGGCAATGGTCACATCAGGCCGGTTGAAATCTTTCAGACGGCTGAAGCCGGCCGCCATCTTTTTATTGGCGACAATAGACTGACCGGCATAATCATAGGGCAGGCTGAAGTTGACCTTTAAATTGCGATCCGGTCGGACACTCATTCCACCGATAATCACGTCAAATTTGCCGGTGAGCAGCGCCGGAATTATTCCAGCCCATTTGGTTGGCACAAATTCGATTTTTACCCCCATATCTGCAGCCAGCTGACGGGCGACATCGATTTCAAAACCAATGAGTTTACCGGTCTTGTCTTTCATGGCCCAGGGAACAAAGGTGGACATGCCCACCCGCAGCGTTCCGCGTTTCATAACCTGCTCGATTGTACTTTCCTGTACCAGCTGTTGTTGGAGCTTTCCGGCCGAAGATGGGCCGGCCAGGCCCGCGATGATAGATAGGATCATAGCGATTGCCAGCAAGCGAGTTTGTTTTGGCATGGATGACCTCCTTTTTAGACGCATATAAATTGACAGATGAATCTTTAAATTTAGGGTGACAGCCCAAAAAAATAAGACCCTGTTTCTACTGGGCCTCAATCTTTAAGCGCTTTTCCATATAAGCTACAGTTGCCGATAATAGCAACGTAATGGATAAGTAGATGGCAGCAACAGTAAACCAGATTTCAAAGACCAGAAAGGTTTCAGAAATTATCACCTGAGCGCGCATGGTTAAATCATAAATGGCAATGGTGCTGACCAGAGCGGAATCTTTTATCAGAGAAATGGCCTGACTGGTCAAGGGCGGCAAAATTCGCCGCAGCGCCTGGGGCAAAATAATAAAACGGTACGCCTGGTAGGTATTGAGGCCAATGCTAAAAGCGGCTTCCCACTGACCGCGCTGAATG
>CAZJHF010000013.1:0-21857 GCA_964545505.1 uncultured Desulfobacterales bacterium
CGAAGCTGCTGAGTAAAATTTGTTCCCGCTGGGTCTGGGCGTGGAGCGCCTGGAGCTTGAGCAAATCAAATTCAGCTACCAGCGAACCCTCTCTTAACACCATTTCGCCGGCTTTGATTTTATACAGTACCGGTTTGACCTCCGCGGCAACTTTGTTTTGCCTTTCCTGGGTTTCGCTGCGGTTAAGGGTGATATTGGGTTGAATGAGTTCCTGAACAAAATCAACAACCAGATTCTTAAGCGTATAGTCTATGCCTTCAAGGTAGGGCTGGCTGATGCTGCGGACCATGGCCTTGGCCTGGTTGAGACCATAAAATTGGTTTAAATTGGCCACAAATTTTTCATTCTTGGTAGCAACATCCCTCAGAATAATTCCTTTATCCAGTTCCTTCAGCAGGATTTCTTTGTTGGTGACCACACCCGTCGATAGAATAGCGTTTAGAATTTTAACAATTAAATCAGCGATATCGCTGGAAAACGCTTGTTTGGCAAGGGCCTGGTAGGCACCTTTGCTAACCCGGATGCCGATGGTTTCCTCAAATTGAGTCTGGTTTTCCCAGATTAATACCTGCTGCGAAGACTTGGCATCGCCGAGCAAAATCTGGTCTGAATCAGAGGCGTCTCCTGTCTCCTGCAGCGGGCTGGTCTGCTCCGGCTCGATTACGGCTCTCAGATCATCAAATGCCTGCGTTACGTTGCGCATCAGGGTTTTCGCCAGATTGGCATCAAAATCGTAAACCGTGAGCACCTCGGCGATGGCCTGCTGGCGGTTTTTTTCGGTGACGGCTTGATCTTCAATAAAAAAATCACGGGAAGCCTTAATATCCCGTTCGACCACATCTCCCATATTATACTGATGCCGGGTGATGACCAGACTCGGATATAAAATGATGATAAAGAGGATCACAAACAGCACCAGAATCCCCCAACGGATGCGGGTGTTGTTATCCAGCAGTTTATTGATCGACTCTTTGCTTTTATCGAAATTCATGGTCATTACGCCGGCACTACCGGCAAGCTTAAAAGCGTTGTCAATGCGTTGCATGCAACCCAAAAAGACGAACTGAAGCCGATTTTATGCCACCGGGGTGATCGAATTTTCATGCCGAAACGATTGGGCCACCTTATGGGTCCTACCTCTTACGGCCCTGCGTCATACAATCCAAATTACCCCTGTGGGGCTAACCCTTATCTCAGCCGTTTTCGGAGCGCAAATTTTCCGACGGGGCTCTTTCCGTATTTGTCTTATGGTTTTCCTTTTCAGCTTCTAATTGCTCATAAGCATTGATGATGTCCTGGACAAGCCGGTGTCGAACGACATCCAATTTTGAGAAAAAGACAAATTTAATGGCCTCGATTCTTTGTAAAATATTTTTAGCCTGAATCAAACCCGATGTTTTTTGCGCCGGAAGATCGATCTGGGTGATGTCTCCGGTGATGACCGCTTTAGAATTATAACCAATGCGGGTCAGAAACATTTTCATCTGTTCAGGAGTTGTGTTTTGTGCCTCATCCAAAATGATAAAGGAATCATTTAAGGTTCGCCCGCGCATAAAGGCAATCGGCGCAACCTCAATGGCCCCTTTTTGCATCAAATTCACCACTTTCTCGAAACGGATCATGTCGTGCAGGGCGTCATACAGGGGTCTTAAATAGGGATCGACCTTCTCGGCCAGATCACCGGGTAAAAAGCCCAATTCCTCTCCGGCTTCGACTGCCGGACGCGTTAAAATAATGCGATCAACAAGGCTCTTGGTAAGGGCTGAGACCGCCATTGCCATCGCCAAATACGTTTTTCCCGTGCCGGCGGGTCCGATTCCGAACACAATATCATATTTGCGCATGGCATCAATGTATTCCTTCTGAGCCGGGCTTTTGGGGCTTATGGTCGTTTTTTTTGAGGTGATGAAAACCGTATCCAAAAATATTTTTTTAAGATCGGCGCGGTCATTTCCGCTGAGCACCCGTATGGCGTAATCAATATCATTGGCATGAACAGGATATCCTTCTTTTAATATGCCGTAAAGCTGCTCAAGAACATTTTGGGACAGGCGGGCGGCAATGGACTCACCTTCAATAAATACAGTACTGCCCCTGGCGTTCACAGTGGTATCGGTTGCTGTGGCAATCTGCTGTAAATGGCGATTGTGCTCGCCAAACAACTGCCGGGCCAGTTCAATATCGGTGAAATCGACCGTAATTTGTTTGTTTTCTGGCAGTGTCTTCATTTTGCGTTGTATGACAGCCGGATCAACGTGCTGTGATCAGTCAGAACACAGATTCACCAATTTAATGGTGGGCTCTATTTCCTATCACAACTTAAAATGATTGCAAGCTAGTTTCAAGTTCTAATTGTAGACCGAACTGGCGTAAATTACAAATCAGAGTGTGCTTTGGAGCGATAAAAATACCTTGACTCCCCATATTGGCTCTGTTAGTTCAACCGGCGGACGCGCACATTAGCGGAAAGTGCCGTCTGCCATCCGGACAGATGTTGGCAAATTATGTGCCTTGAAAGCCTTTTGATTGTCTTGTCTTTCATGTGACCCTATGAGTCCATTTGATGTATTTATAATAATTATAATTAGTTACAGTATTATCCGGGGCCTTTTTCGAGGCCTGGTGAAGGAGGTATCCTCCATTATCGGCGTCCTGGGTGGGTTCTATGCCGCTTATTCTTATTATCCGATGGTAGCCAAATTGCTTTCCGGCGTAATAAAGGAACAGTCATATCTTAGCATATTGAGTTTTTTGATCATTTTTTGTGGGATCCTCATTGTCATCAGCATTTTGGGAGTTGTGATCAAATATTTATTGAATGTCGCCTTTTTAGGATGGATCGATCGCATCTGTGGTGTCGGGTTTGGACTCATAAAAGGTGTTTTAATTGTAACGGTCATATTTATCATTCTCACCACCTTTCTTTCCAAGGGCACACCGCTTATCAAAAAATCTATCCTTGCCCCGCATGTGATCTGGATTTCTGAACAAATGGTTGGACTTGTATCTGATGATATGAAGAAAGACTTTTTTACGAAACTCGACGAATTCAAAAAAGCGTGGAAAATTCAAAAGTAAAATCGAACAGGAATTCACTTAAAGAACTGGTTGCCCTGGTTGAATCCCTGCGAGGTGAAGACGGTTGTCCCTGGGACCAAAAGCAAACTCCCCGAACAATGCTGATCTATTTGCTGGAGGAGATCTACGAACTGGCCGACGCCATCGAATCTGAGCATGCTGCAGCTGTCAAAGAAGAATTGGGAGACGTGTTATTTCATATTGTTTTCATGGCGCGCTTGTTCGAGGAAAAGGGCGGCTTTTCGATCGATGATGTGGCGCGCGGTATCACCGCAAAAATGATCAGACGCCACCCCCATGTATTTGGTACAGCTAACGTTCAGAACACCGAAGAGATCAGACAAAATTGGCATACCATAAAACAAGCCGAAAAAAAGCAGGCCGAAAATACATCCATCCTCGATTCCGTACCCAGAAACATGCCCGCCCTGATGCGCACTTACCAGTTGATCGAACGGACGGCCCGATCCGGTTTTGAGCGCAAGAATCGTGAAAGCCTGTTGACCGGGCTGAAATCTGAATTCGATCAGCTGATACGTGCCGTTGAAAACAATCGTACGGACCGGCTATTAGATGATTTTGGAAACGTTATGTTTTCCCTGGTAAATCTGGCGCAGTTGCTAAAATTTCACCCCGAAACCGCACTTTCCGGAGCCATCAAGACATTTGAAAAGCGTTTCAGAAAGTTAGCAGAAGACGACCCCGGAATATACGATGATCGCGATTATTGATTATGATGCCGGTAATTTGACCAGTGTGCAGCGTGCCGTTTCACATCTGGGCATAGAATGCACGGTCACCAAAGAAAAGGCCGAGATTGAAGCTGCACAACGCATTATTTTCCCGGGGGTTGGTGCGGCCGGGGCAGCGATGCAAAGTCTGAGGCGCTATGGTTTGGATCGGGCGCTAAAAGAAGCGCTGGCTGCTGGAAAGCCGGTCCTGGGCATATGCATCGGTTCTCAAATTATCCTGACTCACAGCGAAGAAAATGACACCCCCTGTCTGGGCATTTTAGATGGGACCGTGCGCAGTTTCACGCCCGACAATCGATCCGAGGATGGCCAAAAGTTGAAAATCCCTCACATGGGATGGAACGGGCTGGATATCAAACAGCCCCACCCGCTGTTATCGGGTGTGAGCGCATCGGATGAATTTTATTTTGTGCACAGCTATTACCCGGAGCCTCAAAATCCGGATGGTGTAATTGCCGTCACGAGTTACGGGATTTCATTTGCATCCATTGTCGGGTTTGAAAATTTATTCGCAACGCAGTTTCATCTTGAAAAAAGCGGCCCGCCGGGGCTGAAGATATTGGATAATTTCTGCACCTGGCAACCGTAATGCGTCGTTCGAAAAATCAGTTATAAGAGCTGAAGCGGTCATATAATTTTCTTCATTGCGCTACGATCCTTAAGTTGACTGTGATCCGATATTTGGGATTAGAACATAGTATTCTTAAAACCGAATGCTTGCGTGCCAATCATCCCAAATATCAAACCACGACCACCTTTAAGGGCAGTTTATCAGCGTAGCGCATTTCAGAAAACAATATGACCTTTCCGCCATTATTCGACGAGACGAATCTGTAACACTCTGCTTTAAGATTAAGGAAATAAAGATGTTGAGTAAGCGGATTATACCCTGCCTGGATGTGCGTGAGGGCATGACCACCAAGGGCATCAAGTTCAAAGATAACGTCGATATTGGCGACCCGGTTGATATGGCCCGGCTCTATTATGAAGCCGGAGCCGATGAAATTGTATTTTATGACATCACGGCTTCATACGAAAAACGCGATATTATGCTGGATGTTGTGCAGCAGGTGGCCGAGACGATATTTATTCCCTTTTCTGTAGGCGGTGGCATTCGAACGGTGGCCGATATGCGAAACGTCCTTTTGGCCGGTGCCGAAAAAGTCAGCGTCAACAGTGCGGCGGTTAACAATCCAGCGATCATCGCCCAGGGGGCTAAAGCATTCGGCAATCAATGCATCGTTCTGGGCATGGATGCCAAATTTGTTGGGGAAAGCAAAAAAATCCCTTCGGGCTATGAAATTTTTATCAACGGCGGGCGGACACCCATGAAAATGGATGCCTTGCAATGGGCGCTAGAAGCCCAAAAACTGGGGGCAGGGGAGATCTGTTTGAATTCCATCGATGCCGATGGCACTAAAGAAGGCTACGAATTAAATTTAACGAAGTTGATTTCAGATAATGTCAATATTCCGGTGATTGCGTCCGGGGGTGCCGGCACCCCGGAGCATTTGCGGGATGTCCTGACCGTTGCCAGGGCCGATGCAGCCCTGATTGCTTCCATGGTTCACTATGGTACTTACACCATTGCTGAAATTAAGTCCTATTTGGCAAGGAGTGGTGTCAAGATTCGCAGGACCTGGTAGGTGAATGTTCCTTTTGGGCAGGAAACAAATATACGGGTGGTATAAGACGCAAAATACCACTGGGATCTGCTTCTATATGCGCTTTTTTAACCGGCAAAGCACGCCAGTGTTTATTCAGGGCTTAAGCTGTTGGCTTAGGCCATTTCATTCGACAGCACGTAACCGGGAGGCGTTTTCCGAATAATCTCCCCGTTTTTATTGTATTCCTCAACGATAATGCGACCTTCTTCGAAGGTATTTTTTCTTCGGGTTTCCTCTTCCTGGTTCAGATGGTGTTCTGATTTCGCGCTGCTGTCTGTTTTTTCAACGGGTCTTTTCTTTCTGATTTCAGTACTCTTTTTAACAGCGAGCTCCTCGTTCTGCATCTCACTGTCATAGTTTGCGCGCACCGTTTGCTGCATGGCGGCGTCTCCAATAGATCCTAGCATGGTGTCCTCCTTTTGGTTTTAATGAGTCCTCCTGACCCACATGCAATTGCTGCTGATCGTTAAGCAGCAGCATCGTTCTCGACCGCGTCTTTTACTAGCTGCTCGACTTTGTTAATCAGAAAATTCGTATCCTTGACGGATAGCGCGGTCGTTGTCTTTTGGTTCAGATCATCGATAACATTGAACACAAATGCGGTTTCCTTTCTGTTATCGGATTCAATCGTTTTTTGGGCATGCCCCTCTGGGCGCAATTGCCCATTGTCTTCACTCTGACCGTTGGCACCATAACCGGAAATTTTTCTTACAATATCCTTGGCGACTTTTTCAATCGTAGCGCGCCGTTTGCCTTCGGTCGACAGCTGAATTTGATCAGACAGTTGCCTTTTGTCTCCCAACGCTTTTTTAGGCGCGGATCGGTCCTGACTGAGCTGTTTGCTGTAGACATTTAACACATTATGTATCTGATAACTGGATACCAGCATATAACACCTTCCCCCAATCTTCTTTATCGGCGTGCTACCTGTTAACTTTAGGTGAAAATCATCGATGATAGGTGGTCGATTTTATAATCATTTGTATTTATTTATAATATGGACATGAAAGGCTTTGCACCGGATGGGCCTGAATCGGCTGAGGAAATGATATTCGGAAGGAAAAATCATAAAAAAGAGTCGCCGTAGATCGAATTAACCCAGAGCATCGGCGACATTATGTGCTAATCGTCAAAATCGCCGGCGGGTCCCTTATCACTATCGATTTGAGCAGCGCGTTCTTTAATGCGGTCGGGCGTCCAGCTCCGGGGATCTTCAATACGGTTTGCTTTTGAACCACAGTCGTAGGACCCGGCATCAAGGATAGCCTCAATGGCCAGAGATGCCGTATTTTCAGCATTGAAGACATTAACGATCATATTGTAGGCAAAATCCTCGACACGCTGAATCATGCGTTCGCGGATCGCTTTTGGCTGGCCGAGCAGCTTGTTTTCAAACGGCAAATTTAGTTTTTTATAATTGCCGCCCTTGTAGCCTTGGGCCTCGGCATAGGTCTGCATTTCAGACCACATCACCTCGGTCACACCCGCGTCTTTTACTTTTTGGAAATTACCTTCAGCATCCAAAATGGCATTGCCATAATCATTGACCTCCAGGCCCCACGAAATCATTTGCAGAGCAGTGGCGACATTTGCCTTGGTGGTTCTGGTGCCGGCTGCAATTTGGCGCAATCGATCCGAATTGTTGCCTGATGTGCCGTGTTGCGCCCCGGATATCTTATATTCGGCCAGGGCCTCATGGATGCGAGCGGTCAGATCGACCTGTATGCCTTGGCCGCTGGCTTCGATGCCATGGGTCGTGCCATTGTTCAATGCGATCCAATCGGGCAAAATGTCATGGGCGTTTAAGCCCTGAATCAAGAACAGGGCTTCTTCCACGGTGGAAAGCCCTTCTTTGCCCTTGATTTCGCCGACTTCGGTTTCAAGACCTGCCCATTTCGGCACGACATCATTGAGCGCAATGCTGGCCAGCAAATTCTTATCATCTGCCATATGAGAGGCATCAATGGCAATCGAAGTCATACCGGCTTCGAATAGGGTCGGGATTTCTATTTTGGCAGCCGCAATATCGTCGTCGTTTTTAATGCCATAATGATCGGCATGAATGGCTACCGGTATGGTGATATCCATCTCATTGCAGGCGGCATCGACGATACGCGCGATATTCCAGTAATTGATGGCACAATAGGCGTTGGCGCCGCCCTCGGATTTAGCGATTTCAATGATCAGGGCCGCACTGGTTTTTTGAGCGGCGCGCAAGGCGCCGCGGATCACAAAACTGTTTCTGCCATTGGCTGCCATGGCAATCGCTTTGCCACTGGCCAGCATCGCTCGATCAATGAATTTACCGCTGATGATCAGGGCCTTTGAATTCGGAAAAAGCTGCATAATATTCGGGGGACGGCCGACCTTAAGCGCTTCATCAAAGCTTTGTTTTGACATATTTGTGATCTCCTGCCGCTGATGGTTTATTTGATAGCGGTGATTTCAGTATAAAATTTCGTAAATAGTCTAAATGAATGGTAAATTTACGAGGGATCGTCCTAAGGAGAGATTAAGGCCGTCTGGCAGCGCTAGGCATAAATATCGATGCGTTCGCCAACCTGATAATCATTGGCGTATTGCCAACACTGGTTGCTATCGTATCGATTGCCATAAATACCCTCAGAATCGGCAGCGGTTATTTTGGCCGTTGGCGGACGTTGAAAGCGGTAATGGCGCTCAACCATGTCCTCAGAAATGACGAGTGAGTCCTTCTGCCGCTGAGGCAGCATCGGATATTGACTCCGATCATAAGGTATCAGGTTGGCTTGGGTTGAAATAACCATCTGTCGTCCACACTAAGGGTTAACCCTAATGGTTTCGGTTATCCATATTGATAAATTTCATAAACTGAGGCTTCGTTCAGCCTGGCATCAATCTCGTTTTGTATTTCCATTCGGTCCCGGGAAACGACCCATTCCCGCCAGTTGTCAATAGTTTGCCAGGTGCTGATGACCAGATAATCACTGGTGTCATCCAGATTCTTGAGCGTTTCACCGGATATATACCCGGATTGGTTGGTCGCTAAATTACGCAAGCGCCTGAAAAGTGGTAACAAGTCATTGGTCCGGTCTTCAGGAATTTTACGCCTGATAAATATTTTAACGGCCATTGAATGTTCCCTTGTGCCTATTGATGGACGGGTAGCAAAGAATAAGGATAAATGGGTACTGCTGTCAAGAAAAATTTGCTTAAATACCCAATAATATTTTTATTCTGGTTGATTTTAGATAGCGGCAGAGATCGCATTATCCCTGCTTGGGGTATTTACGTTTTGATAGTTCCTTGGTTGGCTTTGCAGAATGGCGGATGAAGAAAAATAACGGTTGGTTACCGCAGCCCGGCGTGGGTCGTCATTTGAATTGTTGACCGTGAAAAGCCGGCTATCCAGAACCGGCTGCGGTTTGGCGTAATCATCTAAACGATCGTATGATTACGGTATTATTGAGCTTTTGCGGCATTTTCCCTGTTTATGTCCATGATGCGCTGATTATATGCATCAATACCGGCTTCATAGGCTTTCTGTTTTTCATCAAACATACTGATGCGCTTGTTGAAGTCATTGATATTGCGATTATATTCAATATTTTGCTCACGGGTTTTGACCCCTTCTGCTTCTTCTGCCAGCTGCGCCTGTTCCTCTTTTAAGACCTTGTATTCCTGGTCGATTTCAATTTTTATCTGCTCCAGGCGCGTTCTTTGATCTTCAAGGCTTTCCGGTTCATCTGCCACTGAATCTGGCACATTTGCCTGTTTTTCAACCGGGCGAACTTCCTCCGGTTCAGCTTGATTTTCCACTGCTTCCTGTTGCTCGGGAACTTTTTTGCTTTGCGATTCTACGTAACTGCGAATATTACTGCGCTGCGCTTCGGGCACTTCGTTAATATCGTCCGTATATTTGACGTTGCCGTTTTCATCCACATATTTGTAAAATTCAGCGTAAGCATGGGCTGAAAACAATAAAAAGATAATTAATATTAGATAGTTGATGATTTTCATGGTTATATTCTCCCTGGCTTAAAAGCAGTTGTAAACCGATGATGTCTATTAAAAATTTATCATATGCGGCCTTTGAATGCAAATTTCCAGCAGGGAGGACTGTTACACGATTTCCGCATCGAGCGTCCAGTTGCTTTTGAATTACACCCGAATCCTGCAAAGATGCTGGTTTTTGGCCGCTTCTATTTTAGTTTTCGACCCAAAAAAAATAAACTTTAAAGAAATCAGTTTACTTTTTTCTCTCTTTAAGGGCATAACCTGTCCCAGAAAGGACGCGCCATGCTCAATCAAAAGGAAAAATTGGACACTCTGACCAACCTGGGTATCGAACTCAATCGGGTGCAGGATCTGGATATCGTCATGGAACACATTCTTATCGAGGCGCGGCGATTCGTCAACGCGGATGCCGGCTCGATTTACATCCGTGAAAACGATTTACTTTATTTCACCTATACCCAAAACAACACCTTGCAACAGCGTCTGTCTGATGGAGAAAAACTCATCTATTCAACCTTTCACATCCCCATCAACAAGGAAAGCATTGCCGGCTATGTGGCGGCTACGGGCCAGCCGTTGAATTTGGCCGATGTCTATGCAATAGACCCAAGCTGTCCGTATCATTTCAGCAAAGAATTTGACAAGAAAACAAACTATAAGACCCTGTCTGTGCTGACGATCCCCCTTAAGAATCATCATGATGATGTTATCGGTATTCTGCAGATCATTAATGCCGAAGATGAATCCCGAAATGTGATTCCCTTCTCGCCGGATGACGAGCGTATGATGCTTCATTTTGCCAGTATCGCAGCGGTTGCGCTGGAACGGGCGCAAATGACCCGGGCCATTTTGCTGCGCATGATACATATGGCGGAGATGCGGGACCCCAAGGAAACCGGCGCGCATGTCAATCGTGTCGGCGGTTATGCCGTGGAGCTATACGAACGCTGGGCCAGAAGACGGCAATTAAATCAAAAAGAAATCGACCAGGGCCGGGATATATTAAGAATGGCGGCCATGTTGCATGATGTTGGCAAAATTGCCATTTCGGATGTCATTCTAAAAAAGCCCGGGCGACTGAATGAATCCGAATTTGAAACCATGAAACAGCATACGGTTCTGGGGGCCCGATTGTTCTCGGACCGGCAGTCGGATTTCGATGAAGCGGCGGCCATGGTAGCTCTCAACCATCATGAGCGCTGGGACGGAAACGGTTATCCCGGACATGTGGATGTCCAAACCGCTAAGGCCCTTAAAGGCCACACACGATCAAACGGACAACCGATGGGCAAAAAAGGCGAACACATTCCGCTTTATGGCAGAATTGTGGCCCTGGCGGATGTCTACGATGCACTTTCATCTGCGCGTGTATACAAAGATGCTTGGGATGAATCCAAAGTGCTGGATACGATTGAAAGTGAATCCGGCCAGCATTTTGATCCGGAACTGGTTGAAATTTTTTTTAGCAGTCTGGATTTTTTACGGGCGATTCAGCGGCGCTACCAAGATAAAAACTAGCTTTATACTGCACTTTTATTGACAATTGATAAACGCAGTTAATCTTAACTTTTTAGGTTTCAGGTTTCAGGTGTCAGGTTTCAGGATCGAATGCAGGAGCTGACACCTGACACCTCAAACCTACCGATGACATTGATCGCTGCGATTTTATATGACTATCACCATGAGGAAACAGTTATACTTTATGAAGACCCACCGAATCCTTTTTTTGTTGTTGATCCTATTGGCTATCGGCGCTTGCGTGCAAAAACCACCTGTCTCTACCGGCCCGGTGCCGGAAGCTGTTGAAGACCAGCTTTTTGTGGCCGGCGAGACCCAATTTGAGGCGCAAGATTATCCTGCGGCACTTGCGTCCTATCAGGCTTATGTGAATCAGTTTCCGGAAAGACCAATGGCACCGGCGGCCTGGATGAAGATTGGCAGTATCAATTTAACTTTAGGCAATTACGTTGAAGCGCGTCAAGCTTATCGGCATTTGACTTCGGAATACCCCCAGAGCTCTTTCACCAAGGATGCCCAGGTAAATATTTTGTTAACCTTTTATGAGCAGGGGGATTACACAGCGGTTATTGAGCAGGCACCTGAGGTTCTGTGGAGCATCGATTCGACACCCCATATTTTTCGTACCTATGCCCTGGTCGGTGATGCCTACATGGCGCTGGGTTCGCCAATGGAGGCTTTCCAATACTATGGCGAGGCCTCGCTGATGGCCACAGAGCTCGAACAGGAAATCATAGACCGCAAAATGGAAGCAGCAATTGCCCAGCTGGGTGCAGAACAAATCAACCGACTGCTTGAAAGCGGCGATCCGAAAATCCCACGGGGAGACCTCATGCTTCAGCTCGGTTTGAATTACGCCATGGCTGATCAATATGACGATGCGCTTAAAGTGCTGGAAGATTTTTTAGTCAAATATCCAGCGCACCCAAAAGCACCTGTGGCGGATGATCTGATTCAACAGATCAAACAAAGTGCTTTGTTTAACCGCTATACTCTCGGATGCCTGTTACCGCTTAGCGGTCCGTATCAAAAAATCGGGTTTCAGGCATTAAAGGGTATTGAACTTGCGCTCGACCACTTTAGCACCCAGAACAGCGTCCCTCAAATGAACATCATCGTTAAAGATTCCGGCGGCAACCCGGAGCAGACCCGAGCGGCCATGCAGGAATTAATTCAAGAGCAGGTGGCGGCCATCGTCGGTCCCATCATTACCGCTGAGATTGCTGCTGTTGAATCACAGGAGAATAGAATTCCCATTATGACCTTAACCCAGAAAGACAATATCACATCAATCGGCGATTATGTCTTTCGCAATTTTATCACCCCCCGGATGCAGGTCGGTAACCTCGTTGATTATGTCACCTCTTCGCTGGGTTTGCAGCGGTTTGCCATTCTGTATCCGGATGAAACCTACGGTATAACGTTTATGAATTTGTTTTGGGACGAGTTAATTGCAAACGGTGGTAAAATTGTTGGCGTTGAATCTTACAATCCGCAGCACACGGATTTTGCCGAACCCATTAAAAAGCTTGTCGGGCGGTACTATGATATTCCCGAGCAATTAAAAGAAGACATCCAAGCGCACAATACCGGCAATACCGACGATCCGCAGAGCGAGCCCAATGACGGTGAAGAGGAGCCGCAAGCAATTGTTGATTTTGATGCTGTTTTTATCCCGGACTATCCCAAAACGGTGGGCCTGATCATACCGCAACTGGCGTATTATGACATCCGAGACGTTTATCTGCTCGGAACGAATCTCTGGCACTCTGAGGTCTTGATTAAAATGGCACCCCAGTACGTTCAGGGCGCCATTATGCCCGACGGCTTTTTTACCGGAAGCACGGCACTGGTCGTTCAAAATTTTGTTCGCATGTTTGAAAAGACGTATGAAGAAAAGCCCGGCTTTATCGAGGCTGTGGTCTATGATTCGGCGGTGATGCTTTTCGGAGTTCTGGCACAACCCGACATTCGCTTCAAAAGTGATATCAAAAATTATCTTGTGAACATGCAGGAATTCATGGGGGTTACCGGCCCGACGCAATTTGATGAAAATGGCGAGGCCCAGAAGGAGTTGCACCTGCTGCGAATTAAGGGCAGAGAATTTGTGGAGCTGGTACGGTAGCTGGAATTCAAGCGGTTTGGCCTTATTCGCCCGTTGGCCGGTTTGCCTGACGAAAACCGGACGACGATAAGGCCACAAGGCCAGCAGGATAATTGAGCAGTCAAACGGGCGCAAGCTACCAAGGCTTTATTTTCTTCTGGCATCCCGGCCTGCCAGCAAAAAAATACGTTTAGATTCCGCTTTTATCCGTTTTTGAGAGACCCCTGACCGGTCGCTTCCAATGCGCTGCGCCACAGTGTTCCAGTTGGGTTAATCTGCTTGCGTTTGCCGGCCACCGTCTTCATGGGCACATGGACAAAGAAGTTATTCCAGTGCCCGATGAGTAGATTTGTTTTACCGGCCATGCCGGCATGCACGGCGTTGCGGCCCAGGAAATTGCAAAAGACACGATCGTTGGCGTTGGCCGGCAAGCTTCTGATCATATAGCTGGGATCGATGTATTTTATGGTGATGCCGGTGTTATGGGCATCAAAATGGGAAAGAATAGCTTCTTTCAAATACAGGCCGATGTCCTTGAGTTTGATATTGCCGGAGGCATCCCGTTCGGTTTTTTCATCATCGAAAAATTTTTGACCGGCGCCCTCTGCTGCAACGATAACCGCATGCCCCCTGTCAGCCAGCCGCATTTCAAGTCCGCTCAGTAGACCATTGGGTCCATTTAGATCAAAATCGACCTCGGGGATGAGCACAAAGTTCACATCTTGCTGTGCCAGTGAGGCGGTGGCGGCAATGAATCCCGAGTGGCGGCCCATCAATTTTAACAGACCGATACCGTTTGGATACCCGGCTGCTTCGTTATGCGCGCTCGTAATAGCACGGGTGGCAACTTCTACGGCTGTTTCAAAGCCAAAAGAGCGCGATACGAGGTAAATATCGTTGTCAATGGTTTTGGGGACACCGACCACGCCAATCTTCAGATTGCGTTGCTGGATGGCATCCGCGATTTGCGTGGCCGCCATCAGCGTACCATCTCCACCAATCATAAATAGAATGCCGATATTCATGCGCTCCAGACAATCAATGATATCCGCTATTTCCTGAGGCCCTCTTGAAGAACCCAGAACGGATCCACCTCTCTCGTGAATGTCTGAGACCTCGTCCGGTGTCAGGTCGATGACATTGTGCCCGAATTTCGGGATAAACCCCTGAAGGCCATAACGGATGCCATAGATATTTTGGACATTGTAGCCATAATGAAGTTCAAGAACGACTGAGCGGATAATATCGTTTAACCCCGGGCACAGACCGCCGCATGTCACCAGGGCGCATCGCAATTTGCTGGGATCAAAAAATATATGGCTTCTGGGACCGGCCCGTTCGAAACTGGCGGGTGTCTGTCCGTTCTGAACCTGCTGTGCAAGACTGCGGGCATCGACATCGATCAGTATATGCTCATCCTCTGTGACAAACGATATGCTGTCGGTTTCACCCCTGGCGCAGTTTGGAACCGGTGAAGGAATTTTCGCATTGCCCAGATTTGGGATGGTGGTTTGTATTGGCTCTGAATCCATGGTCACCTCAATCGAGAAACATGGTTCATAAAAACAGCTGCAACCGGCAATTCTTGCCGGTTGGTGCGTTTCAATTGAATTTGTTCATAAAAGAACCTGATGTGTGCCAAAATAATGGCGGATACCGCAAAGTCAATCTGCCGCTGCAGTCGATTCCCTTCCTGACTGAACCGTCGCGTCGCTGATCTGGATCAGGTCCTAAATGCATCTTCAAGGCCCATCGAGCGATGATTTAACCAGTTTAGCACAAATAGCATAATTTTTCTAAATTTCTATTGACAAGCAGCGGTTGGCCAACTATATTCCCCCTTTTTCAAGCTGTGTCTAAACTGGCATAAATTTTGCTAAATTTTAGCCGCATATTTTCTGAATAATCATTTAACGCCGGAAGGGGGTGATTCCAATGGACTGCGCAACAATTAAAAAAGGCTCCGAGTGCGCCTTTATGACCGCAAAAGGCTGCTCTTACAATGGCGGCATCTGCCACCAGATCGTCGAACAATGTAACGGCTGCAAAAGGGGTGCCGAGCTTTCCAGTGGTTGGTACTGCAGCGCCTGCCCGGATCCTTCCATCAAGTGGAAAAATGGCAATTGCAACCTGGCCACTCACGTAACAACCGAATCCAATAAAGCCAAAGCGAAAATTAATCCGCTTAAAGCGTCCAAACGCAAGGGTCGCTAAGTCGGTTTATTGTTATCGTGAAAACCCCGTTCCTGTTCAGGGCGGGGTTTTTTGTTTCAGGCGCACGCTGTTTGCGTCAGACGCTCAACTCACCCGGATATTTTTTCAAGACTGATCAACTGAATACAAACGGAGACCAGTTCCATGGCAGCCTGGATATCTTCCAGAGGTGGAAAGGAAGGCGCGATTCGAATGTTACAGTCCTGTGGATCCGATTTATAGGGATATGTCGAACCGGCCGGTGTAAGTTTTACACCGGCGTCAGCTGCCATTTTAATGACCGCTGCCGCGCAGCCTTGCAGGGTGTCGATGCTGACAAAATACCCCCCCTGAGGTCGACTCCAGCGGGCGATATTTTTCCGATCCAGTTCGCTGGCCAGAACATTTTGGACCGCCTCAAATTTGGGTTTTAAAATGTCCGCATGTTTTTGCATATGGGCCTCGATACCGGCCAGATTCTTGAAAAACAGAACATGGCGCAGCTGGTTGAGTTTGTCAGGACCGATCGTTTGAAAGGCCATCTGGTTTTTGACCCAATTCATATTCGCCTGACTGCCAGCCATAATGGCCAGGCCGGCGCCGGCAAAAGAGATTTTTGATGTTGAGGCATACATAAAGACGCGGTCCGGGTTACCGGCCATTTTGCAGGCGGAGAGGATGTTTCTTAGCGGAGCCGGACCGTCCGCCAGGTGATGAACCGCATAGGCATTATCCCAAAAGATTCGGAAATCGACAGCCCGGGTTTTCATCTTGGCCAACCGCTCGACGGTTTCGCCGGCATAGACAATTCCGGTCGGGTTGCTGTATTTTGGAACGCACCAGATACCTTTGATCAGGTCATCTTCAGCTACAAGGTCTTCGATAACATCCATTTTCGGGCCGCTGCCTGCCATCTCAATTGGTATCATTTCGATACCCAGATATTCGCAGATAAAAAAATGGCGGTCATAGCCCGGGCTCGGGCACAGAAATTTAATCTTGGGCAACTGACCCCAGGCCGGTGCGTCGTCCATCACGCCTTTTAGCATGGCGCGCAAAATCGTGTCATGCATCAAATTGAGGCTTGAATTGCCGCCGATCAACAATTCATCCGGTTCAACCGCCATATATTCGGAAAACAGCGCTTTGGCCGGTGGAATACCGTCGAGTCCGCCATAGTTGCGGCAATCCAAACCATCTTCGGTACGGAAGGCTTTGCCGGTATCACCCTCCAGCATCCCCAGCGCCAGGTCGAGCTGTTCGGGACAGGGCTTCCCCCGGGTCATGTCCAGCGCCATCTGGCGGGATTTAAACTGTTGATAGCGCTGCCGTGATTCTTCCTTATGATGCCGAAGCTCCTGATTACTTAATTTTGTGAAATCCGTCATCTGCACTATTCCTTTTACCCGATTTTTACAATTTTTCATACTCTCCCAGAATCACCAGTCGCCTCTATAACATCGTATATTGGCTGCATCAACCCTTGATATGGGGTAGCATGCATTAATTATTCAAGTTGAGCCCGTTTGCCCGTTGGTCGGTGAAAACGAATATCAGAACGGTTTCATTTACAACGGGCTCTAACGGCCAACCGGCTCAACGGGCTCAACCAGCGAACTGAATATCTTGCTCCATGACTTTTAGATTGCCGTTAATAAATCACCTTGAATAGCGTGAGCCCCTTAGCCGGCGCGGTTATCCCGGCCTGGGAACGATCCTTTGAATCCAGGATCTTTTTAAAATTTGCCGCTGTGATTTTTCCCAGTCCCACATCCACCAATGTTCCGACAACATTGCGCACCATGTATCGTAAGAAGCCTTCAGCTTCGATTTCAAATATCAATATGTCGCCGGTGTCTTCGATGAGGCGGGCTGAAAACACCTCTCGAATGCTATCTTGTCTGGGGCTGCCGCTGCCCTCGAATGCTTTAAAATCGTGGCGGCCGATGACATGCGCCATGGCAGCTCGCATATTTTGCCGGGCCAAAGTGCTGCGAACGTACCATATATACTGACGTCCAACGGCCGCCGGAACGGCTCGATTTAAAATTTTATAATGATAGATTTTACGGCGGGCATTATAGCGGGCATGAAATTCGGCGGCCACCAACTGACAATCTTTAATGATAATATCCTCGGGCAGTAAACTGTTCAGTCCTTTGAAGAAGGCTTCAGGCGTCAGTCGGGTATCACATTTAAAATTTGCCACCTGGCCGACGGCATGCACACCGGCATCCGTGCGTCCCGAACCGATGAGTGTCACCTTGGTAGAGGTCATTTTTTCCAGGGCGATCTCAATTTCTGCCTGAATGCTGTGATCTATTTTCTGACGTTGCCAGCCATGGTAGCGGCTACCGTCGTATTCAATCATGATTTTATAATTTTGAGTCATCAGTGTTGTGGTCCGACCTGAAAATGTCTGTTTTAGAAGAACAATGCCAACGATAAAGAAAAGAATGATAATAAGGTCGATAGCGCAATCACCGCTGAAGCCAGCTGGGTATCGCTGCTGAGCTGTGCAGATAGAATGTAAAGCGCTGTAGAGGTCGGCAATGCAAAATAGATCATGCCGACTTTAAAGGAAATCCCTGCTGTGCCAAATGTCCGCAGAAAAAGATATCCGATTAGCGGTAAAATGATCAATTTAAACGCACAGGCAACCAGCGATAATTTGTAATAATTTTTAATACCGCTGAGTGTCAGAGCCCCGCCAATGGAAAGCAGCGCCAGAGGCAGGGTAACAAAAGAAGCCAGGCGGAAAGTATTATCCAGAAAAACCGGAAAGCCGCCGATCCATTTCCAGTAGGCGATCCCGGCCAGACAGGCAATAATCAGCGGGTTGGTCAGCAGCGCCTTAATGCTGAGCGTCAACCGTTTTTGCAGTGATAGCTTGTCTTCGGCAAACCAGGAGAGGGTGCTGACGGCCAGGATATTGATCAGTGGGATGACCACGCCGATTAAAATGCTGAACTGCCGGGCGCCATCTTCTCCCAGGGCACTGAGGATCACCGCCATGCCGATATAGGTGTTGAAGCGGTAGCAACTCTGTGAAAAGGAACCGGCTTGAAAGGCAGCGACTTTGAAAAATTTGATATAAAGTGTGCTGAGGATATAAACGCTGATCACTGAGCAAATGGCGGCTTTATAAAGTCCGGGGTCGCCGATGTGATCCGATGCTGTGGCACCAATTTTCCAGAAAAGCAATAGCGGGAAAAAAATAAAGTAAATGAGTTTGTCGGTTGTTTTTAAAAACGAATCCTGGGTAATGCCGATGCGTTTGAGCAGGTGGCCGAATACCAGCAGCGCAAACACCGGGAAAAGATTATTGATAACCATCCGTTTTACAACCTGTCACAGGGCATATTGCCCAGAGCTGATTCAAATTCTTCATCCAGAAAATCTGAAAAATATTTTACCGGAAAACGCCGACTACAGGCCCTGCAGCGCAGATAAACATACGGTCACGCTCTTTCAATGATGAGCTCAGCTCCGCAACGCGGGCAATCGGCCAGCTGTTTTTCATTCATCTATGGTCCTTCCTTTAGCAAACACTGTGGGGTCCGGTGGACCGCGGTTGCAACCGCTTTTGGAATATTGATATCTTTGACTGGCAGGTTAGCGGAAAGAAATCGGGCTGTCAAATACCCGGCGGGTAAAAACAGGCGCTGACCGGTGGTTGGATATCGCTGTAGACAGCTTTGTTGTTTTTATATATTATGGCTGAGTTTGCATGATTTGTAATCTGCAGTCAGATTTTTTCTGATGCCAAGCGTACATCAGTGAGGAGCCTATGTGCCAGGGATTCCAGTTTGCAGGCGTTGCCTCAGGGTTGAAAAAGAAAGGTCAAAAAGATCTTGGACTGATTTTTTGCGAGCAACCGGCGCATGCTGCCGGCGTGTTTACCCGCAATCAGGTTAAAGCCGCACCGGTTATGCTGGACATGCAGCGCATTACTGCAGGTATCTGCCAGGCGGTCATTGTCAACAGCGGCAACGCCAATTGCTGTACGGGGGAAAAGGGGATGCGCGATGCTGTCTCCATGGGGCGTTGGACTGCCGAAGGGCTTGACATTGCCGAGAAACACGTACTGGTGGCATCCACGGGCGTTATCGGTGAGCCGCTTGCCGCTGACCGAATCGAAAAGGCCGTTCCCGATCTTATCAAAGTGCTTGATCCGGCCGGGATTTCCAATTTTGCCGAGGCGATCATGACCACCGATACCGTGCCCAAAATTGTCAGCCAAAAGGGCAATCTGAATGGTGTGCCCTTTACCGTAACCGGTGTGGCCAAGGGCGCCGGGATGATCCGTCCGGACATGGCGACTTTGCTGTGTTTTATTATGACCGATGTCGTGGCCGAGCCCTCGCTGTTAAAAGAGGTGCTTGTGAGCGCAACCCGCCGTACCCTAAACCGGATCACTATCGATGGTGATACCAGTACGAATGATACGGCCCTGTTGCTGGCCAACGGTCTGTCTGGCGTCACGGTCAAAGGGGATGCCGCCATAAAGGCCTTCCAAGACATTTTGGATGCGGTTTTACTGTCGTTGGGCAAATTACTGGTCCAAGATGGCGAAGGTGCGACCAAGCTTGTCGAGGTGGCCGTTCGGGGGGCTGAATCCGAGCGCGCTGCCCGTCAAATTGCCGATACGGTTGCGCATTCGAATCTGGTCAAAACCGCGCTGTTTGGCGAGGATGCCAACTGGGGAAGAATTCTGGGCGCTGTCGGCCGGGGGGGGGTGCCGGTTGAAACAGAGCAAATCGATGTTTTTTTTGGGGATGTGCGCATGGTGCAAAATGGGTTGGGGTGCGGAAAAAAAGCAGAGTGTGCGGCAACCGAGGTCCTTAAAAAGCCCGAATTTGCAATTCGCATTGATTTAAAATCAGGCAATGGCAAGGCGTCGGTGTTTACCTGCGATTTTTCCGTCGACTATGTGCGCATCAACGCCGACTACCGCAGTTAATGGTTTCCCTTAATAAATGGCTATTTTCCCGCTGAGCTGCGTTCTCCGCGGGTTTATGACCTCAACGTACTACAAGTACGCCTCAATCATAAACCCTTGTGCGGCCTTGCGCAGCGAGAAACTATCTCATTTCTAAATGGAAACCAAGGGTTCTTAATTGTACCCCTTTTTACGGAACTGCAGAATGCTTCAAATTAAGGAGTATAATCTCTGTGCGAGGCTGGACCCTCAGACGAAATCTAACGCATCAAAAGCAATTTTCGTCATTTTTTCCAATCTTTTATTCAGTCTTTACACTATGCCCTATGCCCTCTGCGCTTTGCTTATTAGGTGCGCCCGATTGCAAACATGAAAACAGAGTAGAGGACATTTAAAGGCATAGGGTGAGCGGTTTATGACCGAGATGCGCTTGCAAAAATTTCTTTCCAAAGCGGGCATATGTTCCCGGCGCAAGGGTGAAGAATATATTCAGTCCGGCTGGGTAAAAATTAACGGAAAAACTGTCACCGAGCTGGGCGTAAAAGTTGATCCGCAAAGGGACCTTGTTGAAGTCGATAGTGAAGCCATCGAATCAAATACAACCTCGATTTACATAGCGCTCAATAAACCCAGGGGCTATGTCTCCAGTTGCCACCAACCCGATGAAAAAATTGTACTCGATCTTGTGGATATATCTGAAAGAGTTTACCCGATCGGACGGCTGGACAAGGATTCGAGCGGACTTTTATTGCTGACCAACGACGGTCTGCTGCATCATCAACTTTCCCACCCGTCTTTTAACCACGAAAAGGAATATGAAGTTAAAGTTGTCAAAGCGATACCCGAGGGCGCATTGGCAAAACTGGCTAAGGGTTTACCGATGATGGGAACCCGGACGCGTCCGGCACAGGTTCAACGGATTTCCGCCCGAGGATTTAGAATTGTTTTGCAGGAAGGCAAAAACCGGCAGGTCAGGCGCATGGTCCGCAAAGTGGGCAATCAGGTTGTCAGTTTAAAGCGGATTCGAATAGCCAACATCAAGCTGGGGGGCTTGCCGTCCGGCAGCTGGCGGCACCTGACCCCAGCGGAAAGAGAAGGCCTGTTAAAGGCGCGCTAATACAAATTCAGTGCGATCTGCAACGCTGACCGTCGGGACATGGATGAGCTCATAGCCCAGCGATTGATAGCTTTTTTCGATGAGATAACCCAAGCGGTCGGCGGTTTTTTCATCTTCGGAGCGCGTTGGATCCGTCAGAAAAGTGAGTCTTTCAAACATAAAGATTTTTCGATAGCGAACCGTCCGGCTCTTCTGCCGGGGTTCGGCAGGATCCAAGCCACACAAATTATAGTAGGCAATGCTGTCGGGTACGGCGCGATCCCAAAAAATGATATCATCGCGCGCCAGCGAGGCTTCAAGTTTGACTTTTGCCATAAGAATATGGCGCTCAAACGCCTCTTCATCTGCTTTTATTTGTTCCAGGGTTTTACCCCGGGCCAACTCAGCATCAATGTAGGCCCGGGCAACTTCATGAACGACAGCATGGCCGCGTTGCTGCAGTTGATTGATAACAGTTGTTTTGCCCGAGCAGGGCGCGCCGGTTATAACG
>CAZJHF010000014.1:0-21741 GCA_964545505.1 uncultured Desulfobacterales bacterium
CAAAAAACGCATGGACCGTAGTTAGCATGAAAAGGGATTTTAGGGTTTTATTTCCCTTTAATCAGTAAGAAGTCACCTGCATATAGCTATTTATCTATAATATATCAGTCCCTTCAAAATTGCAGATTAAACTAATTGCAGTTAAGCCTCAATTCCCGATATCAGTATAGTATCTGCAAAAAATCGGGTCTCCCAAAAGAACCGATACTGTATCCTTATCACAGGGTAAACACCTTTTGAACTATCAGCAAAAATTAATCGAATAAACGCTTTACAAAATCGTTGATATCTTCAACAAATCGGTAATTCGGAAACCTTTAAAACCAGAGATATCGGTTTTATATCCCAATAATCCAGCATACCAGACTAGTTTGAATATCCTATTCTAAATTAGAAATTTTATGACTTAACTTCTGCCTCGAAAACATCCTGTGCAATAAACATCGATGTGATGCTATCCAGAAGGGCCCTGCCCGGGAGCGTTAAGGCGCAATGGTTGTTTTTGACTTCAATATAGTGCTGGCCTTCAAGATCAGACAGCACCTCCTTAAAGACCTTAGTAAAATCCAACCCATATTTTGCCTTGAACCCGATCAGATCAATCCCGGCAGTCATCCGCAAGCCCAGGTAAATAGCCTCGATTAATTGCTGGCCCCTAGAAAGACGTTCTTTCTCAGCTACGGGCATTCTGCCGGATTCAATAGAGGTAATGTAGTCATCAACATTGGAAACGTTCCAACAGCGTTGCGGTTCAACAAAAGAATGCGCTGATGGCCCGAGACCAAAATAAGGCACCAGCGTCCAGTACTTCAGATTATGTCGGGATACCCGCGGTTTTCCGTCTTTTCCGACGCGGGCAAAGTTGGATATTTCGTATTGAGAATATCCATGGTCTTGCAGATAAGTGATGGTCGTCTCAAAAAGCCTGCGCACGTTATCATCGGCCAGCGCTTGAATCCGTCCGGCCTGAAGGTCGCAATAAGTAGGGGTTCCGTTTTCATAGGTGAGCATGTAGCAGGATAAATGGGTCGGATCGCATTCAACGGCCTGTTTTAGATCCTCAAGCCAATCCGTTTGAGACTGATCCGGCAGGCCATAAATCAAGTCAACCCCGATATTTTGGAACCTGGCCCGGCGGGCGTGGGTTATGGTGTTGCGGGCCTCAGTGGCGGTGTGGATGCGCCCGAGAAAATCAAGATTTTTCTGACCAAACGATTGCACCCCGATATTAATGCGGTTGATACCGGCTTCCCGGTAACCCATCAGTTGCTTAATGGAAACGGTTCCGGGATTCACTTCAATGGTGATTTCGGAAAAAAGCTGGAAATCAAAATTGTGATGCGCTGCGGCAACGATTTGAGCGATATTGTCATATTCAAAAATTGAAGGAGTCCCGCCGCCGATATAGAGCGTATCAAAGCAAAGTCCTTCAGCAGAAACCATTTCCATTTCCGCAAACAGGGCTTTCAGAAATCTCGACTTTAGCGAAAGATCGGTAGTTGAATAAAAATCACAATACGGGCACTTTTTTACACAAAACGGAATGTGAACATACAATCCCGCATTATCGCTGTGTTTCAAATCCATTTGGGTGACCTGTACAAAAACAAATAGTGGTTAGATAATATTTTCTTCTGAAGTATGATTTAATTATAGGAATGATATGGTCATAAATGAATAGAAAAAAATTTCGTTATTTGAGATAAGAAATTTTTTTGATGGGCACGGCCGCACAAGGATTTATTTTGTCGGCGTACTGATCGTACGTCGTCAATATAAATCCGCGGAGAACACAGCTCACCAGGCATTAATAAAACTTAGTTCTCTTTTATCAAATCAAGGCTTTTTTATAGAAGTAGAATTGGTTTTAACTGTTAGATCTTGTTCGAGAGCCCCCGCTTAACAGCGGGATTTCAAGTCTTTATTCAAATATTAATGTGTTCAAGCGGCTAATCTCGATTTGAAGATAGACCAATAATTCCATGCTGTAAACCACTCCTACAAATCTTAAAAAGTCCGTTGAACTTATAATAACCCGGTTTTCAGAAAACCGAATTGATAAAAACGAATTTTCTGTTTTGAGGTGAGAGATTTTTTTGATGAGCACGGCCGCACAAGGATTTATTTTGTCGGCGTACTGATCGTACGTCGTCAATATAAATCCGCGGAGAACACAGCTCATCGGAAAAATAGCCATCTCAAAACAGAAAATTACCAGCCGCCGATGAGATGCAGATGCAGATGAAATATCACCTGCCCCCCGCCTTTTTCCACATTATACAGCAGCTTATATCCGGACTTTGAAACACCGTGCTCTTTGGCCATATCCCGGGCCACCATGATCAGTTCGGAAAGAATTCCTTGGTCATCGCCGGTCAGATCGTTGATGCTGCGAATATGTCTTTTAGGCACAAACAGCAAATGCACCGGCGCATGGGGATTAATGTCTTTAAAGACCACCAGGGTGTCGGTTTCGTGCAATATCGTTGTATCGGTTTGACCGTGGGCGATTTGACAGAAAATACAATCCTTATCCATGCTGACAATGCCTCCTTTTTAGGCGTTCCCTATTTGAGAGATGAGCGCTTATCCGTGTTCGAAACTGCCATTTGTAGTGGTTGTCAAAAAAACGTTCCGATTGCGGAACGTTTTTTTGCTACAACACTTATGCCGCCATCCTTTTTTCGAACAGTTTTATGACAAGCGGTATAAATGCAATCTGGCGCTTCTGTCAAGGGATTCTCTAAACTTACAACAGGCAATGTTTCAAAAACCCAATAGGGGCTATGGAATGGGGAATTCGGCAGGAGTTGAATGCGAGAAAGACCAGGGTCCTTTGTGGGTGGGCGCTTTTAATGCAATCGCCAGTTCATCGAGAAATCGCACACGCGGAATTTCATAAGCCCCAAAGCTGAGTAAATGAGAAGTGGTGACCTGACAGTCGATCAATTCGAATTTTAAGCCTTGCAGATACTTTACCAGGCCCACAAAGGCAACCTTGGATGCATTGCTGATTCGGGTAAACATGGATTCTCCGAAAAAGCAGCGGCCGATGGAAACCCCGTACAGGCCGCCGGCCAGTTGGCCGCCCATCCAGACTTCAACCGAGTGGGCCAAACCAGATTCATGCAGCTTACAGTAGGCAGCGATCATTTCATCAACGATCCAGGTGCCTTCATTGGTTTCGGTTCGGCTGGCGGCACAGGCTGTTATCACCGCTTTAAAATTCTGATCCATGGTCAATTCAAAGTCATCCTTATTAATGACTTTTTTCAATGATTTTGAAATTTTTAGCTGATCCGGATACAATATCAAACGCGGATCTGGCGACCACCACATAATCGGCTCATTTTCAGAATACCAGGGGAATATGCCCATGCGATAGGCCAACAGCAGCCGCTCCTGGCTTAAATCACCACCAACAGCCAGAAGACCCTCCCGGGCAGCAAGCTTGGGGGAAGGAAATATCAGTTCATCTGATAAGAGGTATACAGGCATCAAATTTAGTCAATTGGTTAAACAGTTGATCGGTTAAATAGTAACTGCACCATTCAAACATGGGGATTCCGTGCAGAAGCATATTGACCACTTAATCATTTAACAAATTAACCAAAATTGAAAGTTAGCAGGTCGTCGGTCAGATCAAGGGATACCAGACCGCCGTTTTGAAGCTTGCCGAACAGGATTGCATCGGAAAGTTTATCTTTGATTTCCGCCTGAATAACCCGGCTCAGGGGTCTGGCACCATAGGTTGGGTCATGCCCTTTTTCGGCCAGCCAGGTACGCACCGCCGGCGAAATCGTCAGTGCGACCTTTTTGATGGCCAGCTGTTGATTCAACTCGGCGATGAATTTGTCGACGATCAATTCCATGATTTCTAAATTCAACGCATTGAAGGTGATTGTTTCATCCAACCGATTCCTGAATTCCGGGCTGAATAACCTTTCAATGGCCTTTTTACCCTTGGATTGGGCATCTTTGTGGGTCTGGCCAAAACCGATGTTGGCGGCGGTCATCTCTCTTGAGCCGGCATTGGAGGTCATCATCAGGATCACATTTCGAAAATCCGCCTTGCGCCCGTTATTGTCGGTCAAGGTGGCATGATCCATGACCTGAAGTAAAATATTAAACAAATCCGGATGGGCTTTTTCAATTTCATCCAGCAGCAGGACACTATGGGGATGTTTACGGATGCCGTCGGTCAATAACCCGCCCTGATCAAATCCGATGTAACCCGGCGGTGCACCAATCAGACGTGCTACGGCGTGCTTTTCCATATACTCGCTCATGTCAAAACGCATGAATTCCACGCCCAGAATTCGCGCCACCTGCAAAGACACCTCGGTTTTACCCACGCCGGTAGGGCCGGCAAACAAGAAGCAGCCTACCGGGCGTTCCGGTGAGCCAAGGCCGGCCCGCGAGCGTTTAATGGAAGTCACCAGCGCTCGGATGGCATCATCCTGGCCAAACACCACCTCTTGCAAGCCTGCTTCAAGTTTTTCAAGCTTGGAACGATCGGAGGTGGTGACACTCTGGGTGGGCACGCGCGCCATTTTAGCAATAATTCTCTCAATATCAGCCGGATTAATCTTTTTTCGTCGCGTGGACCCCGAAAGCCTGATAAAGGCACCGGCCTCATCAATGACGTCGATGGCTTTATCCGGCAGGAATCGATCTCTGAGGTATTTGGTCGACAGCTCTGCCGCGGTCTTCAAAGCCGCATCGGTATAGGCAATTCCATGATGCTCTTCGTAGCGGGATCGCAGGCCTTTGAGGATTTGAACCGTTTCTGAGACCGGTGGTTCCATGATTTCAATTTTCTCAAATCGTCTTGAAAGCGCGCGATCTTTTTCAAAATGGTTTTTGTATTCTTCAAAAGTTGACGAACCAATGCAGCGGATCTCACCGCTGGCCAGCACCGGTTTCAAAATATTGGAGGCATCCATGGATCCGCTGCTGGTAGCGCCCGCACCGACAATGGTGTGGATTTCATCAATGAATAAAATGGCTTTGGATTTCTTTTGCAGCTCGGATATAACGCCTTTGAGGCGTTGCTCAAAATCGCCCCTGAATTTGGTGCCGGCTAAGAGTCCTCCCAGATCAAGGGAGAAGATCTCCATGTCCTTGAGCAGGTCCGGAATATCTCCTTTCTGAATTTTCTGGGCCAACCCTTCCGCCATGGCCGTTTTCCCCACGCCGGGATCACCGACAAAGACCGGGTTGTTTTTGCGCCGGCGGCATAATACCTGCATCGTGCGCTCCAATTCGGCAACCCGTCCGATCAGAGGATCCAGTTTGCCCGCAGCGGCAAGCTCGATCAGATTAAGGGTAAACAGTTCCAGTGGATTGATCTGCCGTCGGCGGTCCCTTTCCTCTTTGCCGGGCCGAACCAGTCTGTCGGGGCTATCGTCGAATGAATCCTTGGCAATGTTGTGGGAAATGTAGTTCAGCACATCCAGGCGGGTGATGCCCTCGGAGCTTAAAAAATATTCAGCGTGCGAGTCTTTTTCAAGAAAAATTGAGGCCAGAACATCCGCAACGGCAACCTCCTGTTTCTCGGCTGAACGTGCGTGATTAACGGCCCGCTGGATGACCCGCTGAAACCCGATGGTCTGCTGCAGGACATAATCATTTCCTTTGGGGATGCGCTCAATTTTTTCATCAAAAAAATTTTCGAGCGCATCCACAAGATTCTCCACATCGCCACCGCAGTTTTCAATGATGTCAACGCCGTTGGGATCGTTAAGTATGGCAAACAGAATATGCTCGATACTGACGTATTCGTGGCGTCTTTTTTTGGCTTCCTTAACGGCAAATCCAAGTGTTGCACTGAGTTCCTTGCTGATCATGATTTACTCTCTTTCAATTGTGCATTTTAACGGAAAGCCTCTTTCGCGAGCGAGCGCTTCGACCGTATTGACTTTGGTTTCCGCCACTTCAAAAGGAAATATCCCGCACAATCCAAAACCGTTACGGTGCACGTTTAACATAATTTGAGTCGCGTCGATCACTGATTTATGGAACACAAACCGAAGGACTTCGACAACAAAATCCATGGTAGTGTAGTCATCGTTCAAAAGCAAAACCTTATACATTGAAGGTCCCTTAACCTTCTTTTTTGACTTTGAACGAACACCTTCTTCCAGTTCAGTATTGAAATCTCCCATGGATACGCTCCGACCTAAAATGATCGTTTCAAATTCTAAAAAAGTATAACTTTTTTTCTTTTGTAAGGATTTTCATCGATTTTTACTTTTAAAATTTGAAACCCCACGGGGGCTTGCCGATCTTACCGCATCTACTGTGTCAGATGTCATCCCGCATAGTTAACTATAGCGGGAAGCCATCTTCCGTGTAGCTGCTTGCCCAGTGACATGTGAAACCTGTTTCACCGGGGCGGCAACCTCAACAATCGCTCATTTTAGGTCCTAAAATCCGAAACCTAATTTTATAAAAGCGTTTCCACAGTCGTTCCAATTCGGTTGATGCAACTATAATAATCATCTGAATCATTGCTTGTAAAGGGTCGCAAAATAATTTTATTTGAGCCGGTTTAACGACCGCAGCATTTTTTGTATTTCTTACCGCTGCCGCAAGGGCAAGGCGCATTGCGCCCGACTTTTTTGGTCTTGCGTCGGGCCGGTTTGGGTTTGGCTGGCTCCTCGCCCCCGGAAAAAGATAGCTTCTGCTCTTTGGGGGTTCGAAGGTCATCAATTTTTTTCGGCTCTTCAATCTGGATGCGAAATAAAATCGCGAGGGTCTCCTCTTTAACCCGGGCGATCATTTCGTTGAACATCTCAAAGCCTTCTTTTTTGTAGACCAGCAACGGATTTTGCTGGGCATAACCTCTCAAACCAATGCCTTCTTTAAGATGATCCATTGATAGCAAATGATCTTTCCAGAGGTTGTCCACCGTTTGCAGCATGACCACACGCTCCAATTGCCTGAAAGCTTCGGCACCGATGGCCGATTCGCGTTGATCGTAGAGTGTATGGGCGGCTTCGAAAATCAAATCCGCCAGGTCCTCCTGCTCGAGCTCTTCCAGCGCCTCCTCACTGTCGGCATCTAAACGAAAATTAAACTGCTTAAAGACAGCGTCGCGAATTGCTTTTGAATCCCATTCTTCAGCTACGGCATTTTCACCGATGGCGTCAGCAGAAATTTCTTCGGCTTTTTCGCGAATCATTTCAACAACGACAGGTTTTAAGCTTTTGCCGTCTAAAGCTTCACGCCGCTGCCGATAAATAACTTCCCGCTGCTGATTCATGACATCATCATATTCAAGCAGCTGTTTGCGAATTTCAAAATTATGCCCTTCCACCCGGCCCTGAGCGTTTTCAATCGCACGACTGATCATATTGTGCTCAATCGGCTCGCCGTCAGGCATGCCCAATTTTTCCATGATGCCGGTTATGCGCTCACCGCCGAAAATGCGTAACAAATCGTCTTCTAAAGCCAGGTAAAAGCGTGAGGATCCCGGGTCACCCTGTCTACCGGAGCGCCCGCGCAACTGGTTGTCAATCCGGCGGCTTTCGTGTCGCTCGGTGCCGATGATATGCAAACCGCCTACATCGGTAACCCCCTCACCCAGCACAATGTCGGTGCCGCGGCCGGCCATGTTGGTTGATATCGTTACAGCACTCGGCTGCCCGGCCATGGCAATGATTTCGGCTTCCCCTTCATGATTTTTGGCATTCAGCACCGAATGCTTGATGCCTCTTTTTTTCAGCTTTTTGCTGAGGTTTTCGGAAACATCGATTGAAATCGTACCGACCAAAACCGGCTGCCCTTTGGTGTTCAATTCCTTAATTTCATCTAAAACTGCATCAAACTTATCTTTACGCGTTTTATAAATGGCATCCGGAGAATCATCACGAATCATCGGCTGGTTGGTGGGAATGACCATTACATCCAGATCGTAGATCTTTTTAAACTCGGCCGCCTCGGTATCGGCGGTGCCCGTCATACCGGCGAGTTTGTCATACATGCGAAAATAATTTTGAAAGGTGATGGTAGCCAGGGTCTGGTTTTCATTTTCGATTTTAACGTTTTCTTTGGCCTCCAGGGCCTGGTGCAGCCCTTCACTGTATCGGCGGCCGGGCATCAGGCGGCCGGTAAACTCATCAACAATGATCACTCCCCCATCTTTGACAATGTAGTCCACATCACGCTTGAACAACGTATGCGCCTTGAGCGCCTGGTTGATATGGTGCAGCAGTTCAATATAGCGCGGGTCATACAGGTTATCCACTTTCAGCAGTTGTTCGCATCGGGCCACACCACCCTCGGTCAGGGTCGCCGAGCGTGCTTTTTCATCGATGCTGTAGTGTTGATCGGTGGAAAGTCTTGGAATGAGGCCATTTACCTGGTAATACAGATCGGTTGATTTTTCAGCCGGGCCTGAAATGATCAAGGGCGTGCGGGCCTCATCGATTAAAATACTATCGACCTCATCAACGATAGCAAAATTATGCTGGGGTTGGACCAGAGATTGGTGGTCAAATTTCATATTGTCTCTGAGGTAATCAAAACCGAACTCATTGTTGGTTCCATAGGTAATGTCAGCCGCATAAGTTGCCTGACGCTCGGCGTCGTCCAAACCATGGACAACCGTACCCATTGATAACCCCAGGAATTGATAAATATGCCCCATCCATTCGGTATCGCGCCGGGCCAGGTAGTCGTTGACGGTTACAATGTGCACGCCTTTTCCGGTCAAGGCGTTCAAATAGGCCGGCAAGGTCGCCACCAGTGTTTTGCCCTCACCCGTTTTCATTTCTGCGATTTTGCCTTCGTGCAGCACAATGCCGCCAATCATCTGAACATCAAAATGGCGCATTTTCAATGTCCGCAGAGATGCTTCTCTGACAGCCGCAAAGGCTTCAGGCAGCAGATCGTCAAGGGGTTCTCCGCGATCAATGCGTTCTTTTAATTTGGCCGTCTGCGCTTTGAGTTCATCATCACTCATCGCCTGAACAGCAGGTTCTAGCGCATTGATGCGTTCAACCTGAGGTTGGATGCGTTTCAAATCCCGTTCATTTTTGCTACCGAAAACTTTGGTTAATGCATTGAGTATCATTTCGAGGGCGACCTTTTAATTGCATTAAATTTGAGAAATTAATCCCTTGGAGTGAATTATACCAAATTTAAGGTTTGTCTCAATACAAAATTGAGGACGAATGCGTCGAGATCATTTTAAAGAATTCTTTAAATATAACTGCGGTGAGCACCGGGTGCAAGGTTAGCCGGATGGATTAAAGAATTTTATCACTATTTATAGGCAGTCACGCCACCAGACAGACGCACGGGCATGTATAAAGGAGCCGGCTTTTGGAAAGATGGGCTAAGGGCTGTTCAGCGAAAATTAATTTAAGATGTATTTCATCGGATTTACGGGTATGCCGTTCAGGCGCACTTCGTAATGCACGTGCGGACCGGTGCTACGGCCGGTATTTCCGACAATAGCAATGGGCTCCCAGCGCTTGACTTTTTCCCCGCGCTTCTTCAGAAATTTCTGACAGTGTCCGTACCGGGTCACCATTCCGTGGCCGTGATCGATAATAACGGTTTTACCCAGCAGACCTTTAGTGCCGACGAAAAGGACGACACCATCAGCGGTGGCCATAATGGGGGTGCCTTCACGACAAGAAATATCATATCCCCGGTGAAATTCTCTTTGTCCGGTGAAAGGCGATCGCCGGAATCCGAATTTGGAGGTCACCCAGGACTTTTCGGCGCCGGAAATCGGACGGATGGCCGGTGTGGAGGCCAGTAGGTTTTGTTGATCTTCCAGGGATTTAAGAAGGGATTCAAATTCATGCTGCTGATGGATGGAAGCCCGGTTGAGCTCATCAATCTGCTCATGCATATCGCGCATCAGGGTGTTGTGTTTTTCCATCAGCGGCACTCGGGCATCCAAATCTTCGGGGACCGAACCGCCGACACCGAATATGTTATTCGATACGTCAGTTTTTTCAATATTGGCGATAATGCGAATCTTGGTTTCAAAATTATTGAGCGCCACCAGTTTGTTTTTTAAGGAGTTAATCTCATTGGCGAATTCTTGAATCTGTTTGCGCTGAATTTGAATTTCGCCCAGCTCGCTGGTCAGATGGACCTCACGGGATTGCAAGTGCTGAGTGGTGTTTTTAAGCTGAAAATAATCGTAGACGACATAACCAATAACCGTGAAACAGGCCAGAAGCAATACAGCGACCAGTCGCATGGCGGTCTTGGAGGCACAGAATTGTTTTGCCGGCGCCCCGCTGTTGCTGAGGACGACAAAAGAAATTTTCTTTCGCATGACAATATACCTTGAAACAGATTTTGGATTTGCCCGGATTAACAATATTCCCCAATCGGTCCCCGCTTGGAGCCGGAACCTTTGGGGTCCAACAGGTATGGGAAAGACGGTTGGGCGACAAGCATTTTGGGATTGTTTGGTATCATATCCGCGCTGCGCCTGTCAAGGGTGCAAGCACCTTTTATAATTTGGTTCCGCCTACCTAATATTTTACCATACCCGTAGAGCACAAACGAAAAAAAGAACGCCTCTAGGCCTGATCACCCAAAAGCGTTCTCCTTCAACATTATTGGCAACCTGGCTGTCTTGGCCGCGAAGGCGTTAGACCCATGGTTTTGCGTCGCCATCTTTCGGTGACTTTGCCCTTTCAACTATTAAAATTGCCCTAAAAACAATATATTAGGGTGCAATTTATTTGTCAATATATAAATATTCTGATCTATGCGTTATATCGGCCCCCGTCACGCGAACTTTAGCTTTTTTTGCAGGTATGCGGGATGCGATTATTCCATTCCGAGCTTAAATTTAAGGGATTTCAGGGTATTTTTCATCAACATCGTGACCGTCATGGGTCCCACACCACCGGGAACCGGGGTGATCGAACCTGCAATTTCTTTGGCCTCATCAAAATCCACATCACCTTTTAAAATGGCAATTTTCTTACCTGTTTTTTCACTGATCTTTTCACCGACCCGGTTGACACCGACATCAATCACGCACGCCCCCGGTTTGATCCACTCGGGTTTGACCAGGCCCGGAACGCCGGCAGCCACGATTAGAATATCGGCCCGCTTGCAATGGGCGGCCAGATCCTGCGTCCGGGTGTGAACCACGGTTACGGTTGAATTGGCGCCATCTCCTTTTTGCAGCATCATATTGGCAATGGGTTTGCCGACAATGTTTGAGCGACCCACAACGACCACTTCGGCTCCGCTGGTCTCCACTCCGGCGCGCACGATCATTTCTTGTATTCCGGCAGGTGTGCAAGGCGGAAATTTCACCTCCTTGCCCCCTATCATCAGGCGGCCGACGTTGACCGGGTGAAATCCGTCCACATCCTTGTCCGGATCAATGGCGTTCAGAACCTTTTTTTCATCCAAATGCTTGGGAAGCGGGAGTTGGACCAGAATACCGTTAATCGACTCATCGTTATTGTATTTATCGACCAGGCCCAGCAGATCTTCCTCGGATATATCTTCGGCCTGGCTATCTTGTATCTCCTTAAAACCCAGCTGATTGGCGGTTTTAATTTTAAGGGTGACATAAGAAATGGAGGCTGGATTTTCCCCGACCAATATGGTTACCAGGCCGGGAACAGCACCGTGTTTTTCTTTGATTTCTTTTACTTCATCTGCAATTTCTTTTAGAATCCCTTCGCGGATCTCTGTCCCCTTGATCAACTTTGCTGTCATCATTGTCCTCCTTTCATCGTTGTTTATTAAACGCTTAAGTGTAATTCCTTTGCACTTTATGAAAAATTTTTCTTGTTCCTATTTCGTGTTTTCGTGATTGATTTATCCTTTTCGGTTGCGACTTATCCGGATTATGTATGGGTTAATTGTAATTCGCTAAAATTTATCCGTTACATACAAAACATTCCGATATAAAAGTCAACAAATAATAACGAATAACAGATAACAAATAACTGAAAATCAGAGTGGATAGGGAATTTGATTCAAACCGCTGCTTTCGTCCAAACCCAGCATGATGTTCATATTTTGAACCGCCTGGCCGGCAGCACCTTTCACCAGGTTATCGATGGCGGATATAATGATCAGACGGTTACTGTTATGATCCAGCTGGAATCCGATATCACAGAAATTGGTGCCTTTGACATGCAGCGTATCGGGTACTTGCCCGGCAGGGCATAAACGAATAAAAGCATGATTTGCATAAGTGTTTTGCAGGCAACCGCGTATATCCGCTTCTTTCAGGTTTTGGTTCTCAGAAGCATAGATGGTGGTTAGCATCCCCCGGCTCATGGGAACCAAATGCGGAACAAATGTCAGTTCGACCGGCCGGCCGGTTTCACGGCCTAATATGAAATTCATCTCTGGATTGTGACGATGGCTGGCAACCTTATATGCCTTAAACGATTCATTGGCTTCACAATAATGACTGGAGATGGCCAGGGATCGTCCGGCCCCGCTGACGCCGGATTTTGAATCGACAATAACAGTATCTGGATTCAACAGGTTTTCCCGCATCAGCGGAATCAACGGCAACAGCGCACTGGTCGGGTAACAGCCCGGATTGCCGATCAGGTCAGCGCTGCGGATGGCCTCAGCATAAATTTCGCTTAAACCATAAACGGCCTGATCGAGCAAACCCCTGGCCGTATGCGGCTGGTAGGCGGATTCGTAAACAGCAGCATCATTAAAACGAAAATCTGCGGATAAATCCACCACTCGAACCCCGCGCGCCAGAAACTGCGGTACGACGGCCATGGGCAGCTGATGGGGCAGCGCCAGAAAAACAATCTCTGCCCGGTCACAAACGTTTTCAACATCCAGTTCCTCACAGGTCAAATTGACGCACCCGGCCAGTGCCGGGTAAACCCGATCGAATTTAACCCCGGCAAATTGACGTGATGTTAAAATGCTCAGTTCAACCTGAGGATGTCCGCTAAGGATTCTGACCAGCTCCGCCCCGGCATAACCGGTGGCACCGACAATACCTACCTGCACCATAAAGCCCCCTGGTCCCTATAGGTTAACTGCAACACAAAACAGTGATATTGCTTAAAATTCACTTTCTACCAGATAAAGGCGCTGGCTTCAAGTGGATTCAGCCAAGGGATACAAAGATCATACAGGGCGGAATATTTGAGAACCGGTCAGCGAAAACAGGATGGAACAGTGGAATCCGCTTTTGCGAGGTCTTCAGGCACAGACGGTATCTTCGAGGATAAGAATCCACCCGGCATCGCCTGAAGATTGAGATATGACCGATATGCTGGTACGGATCGCACGGTCGTTGAAGTCTGACAAAAAGCTCATTTTAGTCCGATCGGGAAGTTGGGCAACCTGTTTGAGAGCGCTACCCAGCTTGGGCCTGGTTTCCGACGGGAAAATTTCAAGTACCGGATTATTGATGACTTCCATTGGAGATTTGCCAAGGATCTCAAAGGCAGCGGGGTTTACGTTCACAATGCGGGCATCAATATCAACCACGATAACACCGACTGCCATACTCTTGATAATGGCCTGATGAAATTTAAGGGCGTTTAACAGTCCGACCGCATCACGTCTGGGATAGACGCCGCGGGTTTGCATGACTTTAAATTGGTCCGGCGAGGATTGGGGTCGTGTTTCGATTTCTGCCATAAGCCCGTTTAACTGGAAAGTCAGTTTGTCAATCGGTCCTTTGGCGATATAATAATCAGCGCCGATTTCATTGAGGCTGCCAAGTTGCTCAACCATTACACCCGATAAGGCCACAATCGGAAAATGGTTGGGCCCATATTTAAGGCGCACAAAATCAATAAACTGGCTACCGTCGACTTTGGGCATCACCAGATCGACAAACATCACATCATACGGCAGGTCCTCCAACTTGGATATACCATCTTTGCCGTCATATGCTTTGGTGACGGCATACCCCCTTTTGGCGAGCAACTCGCTGACAAATTCAACAAAAAAATAATCCGCATCCACCACCAGAGCTTTTTTTTCCATTTCCTTCACCTTAGAGGTTTATTCAATACAGACCCGGCGGACTTCACGCATATCCGACATGCCGTTAAATACTTTTTGAATACCGTCCTGCTTCAATGTCGTCATTCCATCTTTGACCGCCTGTTGGGCCAGATCCTGAGAGGTTGCCTGCTTTTTGATCAGCATTTTGATATCCGCGGTGCCTTCAATTAATTCATGGATGCCCAGCCGGCCTTTATAACCGGATCCATCGCATTTCTCACAGCCAGCGGAACGATGCAGTTCAAAGCTGGCATCATAATCGACACCCAATGCCGCAAACGATTTTTCACCGTAGTCCTTGACGATATAGTCAAACTCTTCTTGATCCGGGTGGTAGGTTTCAATGCATTCAGAGCACAAATTACGAACCAGACGCTGCGACAGTACTGCCAGGAACGAATCAGCAATGTTCAGCGGATTCATCCCCATATCCAACAGCCGCGTCAGGGTCTCGGGGGCATTGTTGGTATGCAGCGTTGACAGCACCAGGTGGCCGGTCAAGGACGCCTCGATAGCGGTCGCGGCTGTTTCACGATCGCGCATTTCACCGATCATAATGACATCGGGGTCAAGCCGTAAAAATCCGCGCATAATTCTCGCAAAATCCAGTCCGATTTTCGGTTTCACCTGCACCTGTCTTAATCCAGCCTGGGTAATTTCGACGGGGTCCTCAGCGGTCCATATTTTCACATTGGGCTCATTGATACTGGCTAGGGCCGAATGCAGGGTGGTTGTTTTACCCGAACCGGTTGGGCCAACGCACAGAATGAGTCCGTAGGGACGAAGGATGCAGCGTTGTAAAACCTCTAAATTGCGCTCGTTCAGTCCGAGCTCGTCCAATTTTAATGTTCCGGATTTGGTCAAAATGCGCAAAACTGCATCTTCAAATCTGCCCGTGGTCGGCATGGTGGATATCCGCAGCTCAAATTCAGAAATGCCTTTGCGCTTGAAGCGTATTTTGCCGTCCTGGGGCAGTCGTCGCTCGGCGATGTCCAAATCAGCCATAATTTTTAATCGCGATACAATTGCCGGTGCCATGGCATTGGGCACCTGGATGTACTCGTGGCAAATCCCATCGGTGCGAAATCGAATGGTGGTCTTGCGGCTGATGGCCGATGGTTCCACATGGATATCGGAGGAATTGTTTCGAAAGGCAGTCACTAAGACCTGATCCACAAATTTGACCACCTGGCTGGAGGATTCATCTAAGCCGACCTGATCTTCCTCAGTTTCATCTTCTTCTTCAAATGAAATATCCGGTATAATGTCATCCAGATCTTCATATGCATTTTCAGTTAGCTTCTCGACTTTCGGATCAAAGAAATGATTGATAAAACTTTCAATGTCCTCTTTGAACCCAACCGCGAATTTGATCTTCTGGTTGGGCATCAGGGCTTTGATATGATCGGTTTTGCGAAGATCCTTGGGGTCGTCGACTAAAATTTCAACGCCTTTTTTACTCCATTTCAACGGCACCCAGATGTAATACAGTAAAAACGATTTTTTCAAATTGTTAGTCAGCTCGACCGGGACGATGACTTCCGTATCGAAACCGTGAAACGGCAGACCATAAAACAACGACAGGGATTTGCCCACTTCTTCCTTTTTGACTTTAAAGCGATCCGTTAAAACAAATTCAATGCTTTTGCCGGCCTTCTTAGAAATCGCCAGAGCATCCTGAAGTTGATTGGTTGTTACCAATTTATTTTGCAATAGATAATCGTATCTTGAACTGGTCGACAGGCTCGATATCAAAGCATCGATTTTGGCTTTAATGTCCTGATTTTGGGGATCAATTTTGGATGCGGTTTCGTATAACGCAAGGGCCTGGTCGCGCTGGTCGCGCTTTTCCATTTCGGTACCGAGCCAAAATTGAATCTGGGCGGTTTCTTTGTCATTTAAATTGTGCTGATTAATGACTTTATGCGCTTTCTTGACAACTTCATGAGCCTGTTGGGTTTGGAGCAAACAGGTTAAATAATCCACCACAATCTGGGCGGGTGAATAATCTAATTTGGAGTAGTCGGATTTTCCGAAATCAAACTTCAGGAGCTTTTCATACTCGAGAATCGCTTCTTCGATCAGCCCGAGTTCTTTCAGAGCACGGGCCCCATCCAATATTGTCGGGACATCATCGTGTAGCGACAGGTTTTTTCTAAACAGAGATATATCTTCTTCTGACAGTCCCTGATTCTCTGCCATTTCACGCAGCTCTAGCTCTTTACGTAAATTTCCGATTTTATTTTTTATACTTCCATTGTTGCCGTTGTCCTCATCAGAAGATAGGGTGAGCACCTCTTCATAGAGGGTTAACGCCTCTTCTATCATCCCCATTGAATGACAGGTTTCAGCCTCTTTGATTTTTAGTTTGATATCCGTATGTTCGACCGGCTGTGCCTTGCTCATAATTTTTCCCACACCTTTTTAAGCGCGTATATGTTTTCAGGCGACTTACTGGGCAGGCAATTTATCGCGAATTTAATATTATGTCCGCATGACCAAATTCGCAGGGCGGCCCCTGGTCAGGCAACTCACCCTAACCCATTACCGCTATCGGCTGCATTTAAAAAAACTTTAGGGGGTTAAGCTCAGTCAGATTGTTCTGCAGTGGAGCTTAAAAGAATGACGAATAGCTTGACAGAATTTATATTCCATTTATAATTTTATTAGTGGATATGCCCGTGTGGTATCCAGCAGCGCAGCATGTGGACAACAAATATGAGATAGCCTGCAAAGGCACGCGACAATTAACGGGGAAAAACATGCCAATATATGAGTATGAACATGTTCAACGGGCGTGTAAATTGGGGAAAGTGTTTGATTTTAAGCAGAAATTAGAGGACGCTCAACTGACTCAGTGCCCTGAGTGCAGCGGCCCGGTGCAAAAAATCATTTCGCGAATCAATATCAGCTGTCCGAAAACCAACAGCGAACTGCGCGATCTGGGTTTTACCAAACTGGTTAAGCGGGACGATGGCGTCTATGAAAATGTTACCGCCCGCGGCAACGATAGCCGCTACATGGAGCGGGGCAAATCGGAAACCATCCCGGATCTAAGCAAGACGATTAGCGACTAAACGACAGGTTTCAGGTGTCAGTGTTCAGGTGTCAGGGAGTCTGAGACAGGGATCTGATCCTGCCGAAAAACATGCGATCGTTATGGCTACTGAATATCGACGGTTCCAATCTGAACATCAAAGGCCTGACACCTGACACCCGAAACCTGACACCTAATTATTATTTGACTCCTAAGACCCGCCAAGACAAATGTCATATTAATATTCCCGATCCACCCGGTTATTTGACCAGCTTCACCACTACAAATCCGGCGTTTTTCCGTCGAATAAACAGATTAACCGCTTCACCGGACTCGATCGCGCCCAAAAGCGATTGGTATTCAGTCGTATTTTTAACCGCTTGGCGGTTGATTTCTTTGATAATATCTCCGACACGCACATCAGCGCCAGCGCCTTTGCCGCCGGGTTCCACCTGGGTGACGATGACACCCACACTTTCATCGATATCAAACCGCTGGGCAATTTCAGGCGTCAGATCCGAAACGCGAATACCGAATTCATCTGTCTGCTCAGGGGATCGCCCCCGACCGGCCAGTTTTTCTTCCGGACGTTTGGCGATTTTGACGTTGAAGGTTTTTTCTCTGCCGTCGCGCAGTATCTTTATTTTGGCACTGTCATTTACCGGAATTTTCGCCACTATGCCCGTCAACTGGCGGCTGGTTTTGATCTTTTCACCATTAACGGCAAGAACAATATCTTTGGGTTGGATTCCCGCTTGATCTGCTGGATCTCCTTCAAAAACATCGGCCACAAAAACCCCTTTCTTGCTCTCGATGTTATAGTATTCGGCCATCTCAGGGCTCAAATCTTGAATGGCAACACCAAGCCATCCCCGGGTGACTTCGCCTTCATCTTTAAGCGCCACGATGATATCCCGGGCCAGGTTGATGGGAATGGCAAAACCGATTCCCTGACCGCTGGCGACAATCGCCGTATTGATTCCGACCACTTCACCCTGCAGATTCAGCAAGGGTCCGCCGCTGTTGCCGGGATTGATGGAGGCATCGGTCTGGATAAAATCATCATACGGGCCTGAACCGATAACCCGACCTTTAGCGCTGACAATTCCGGCTGTTACTGTTTGCTCGAGGCCGAAAGGGCTGCCGATGGCCACCACCCATTGTCCGACTTGAAGTGCATCGGAATCGCCGAGCTTAACCGTCGCAAAGTTTTCGCTGGATTCAATTTTCAACAGAGCGATATCGGTATTGGGGTCTCGTCCGACAATTGCGGCATTGAACTCACTTTCGTCCTTGAGTTTAACTTTTATCTGGTCCGCATCTTCGATCACATGGTTGTTGGTCACGACGTACCCGGTCCTGTCAATGATAAAGCCCGAACCGAGGCTGGGCTGCTTGAATTCTTTCTGCATTTCGCCGCCGAAAAAGCGCTCAAAAAACTCTTTAAATGGACCTTCTTTACCCCGGGGATCACGCTGAAATTGGCGAAACACCGGCCCGCCGCCTTTAATTGTTTTTACGGTCCGGATATTAACCACCGCCGGGCTTACCATCACTGCCAGTCGATTGAAACTGGCGGGCGCGTCGAAATATTGCGTTTGCTTGGCATATGCCCTATTTCCCCAAAAATCATAAGTGACGCATTTTAAACCCACCATCAGGGCCAATAAGATCAAAACAGAGGCGAATTTTAGCCATTTTTGAACACCATTGCGGGGACCCATGCAGACAACTCCTTTCGAAACGATGAACCGGTAAGGTTCCTTTGCTCATTTGCGTCGCTGAGCGAAAATACAAGCGCTATGCGATTTTAGCTCATCCGCTAGACTTATATACCGTGCTTATACGCCGGCGACTTGCAAAAATAGCATTAATGTATTAAAATTCTCGCAAAAACAACAAGCAGAACCAAGTATTCCGGTAACTTAAGATAAATCTATTTCTCATCTTTTCCATATTTTAGCAAATAAAATTTCCAGGTTTTATTGGTTGTGTGCAATGGAGCGATTTCTATTCCACCTGCCTGTACCACCACCCCTTTAAACTTTTGGAATTGATGCAGCCGGCTAAAAGACATCGCCGGTCTTGACATCGGTGCTTTGTTTTTTTATAGCCACTTGCTCTGGTAAAGGATGCACTTAAAATGGGAGATGTCCAATGATCCAGGTCGAAAATCTTACCAAATATTACCACAGGCTTTGCGCGGTGGATCAGATCAATTTCGATATCGAAAAAGGTGAAATCATAGGACTTTTGGGCCCCAATGGGGCGGGCAAAACCACCACCCTGCGGATGCTCACCGGCTACCTGCAGCCCAGTTCGGGAAATATCCGCGTCAAGGGGCTAAACATTGATAAGCATATTTTGGAAATCAAAAAAATATTAGGCTATCTACCGGAATCCGCTCCGTTGTATCACGACATGCTGGTCTTTGATTACCTGAATTACGTGGCCGCTATTCGCCAGATCAGTGGCAATGAAAAGCTGGCACGCATTCGCCACCTGGCGGACCTGTGCGGCATCAATGAAGTTATGCATCAGCCGATCGGTGAGCTTTCCAAAGGGTACAAACAGCGCGTCGGGCTGGCGCATGCCATGATGAATGACCCGGAAGTACTGGTTCTGGATGAACCGACCTCGGGCTTAGACCCCAATCAGATTGTTGAGATCCGCAAAATAATCAAAGAAATCGGCAAAGAAAAAACCATTATTCTTTCAACGCATATCCTGAGTGAGGCCGAGGCCACATGCGATCGCATCGTCATTATCAGCCAGGGCAAAATCGTGGCGGATGGCAGTGCCGAAAACCTGAAACAAACCACCCGTGGTCAGAACATCATGAGGCTGAGTGTTCAAAACGCAGATTTCAAATCCGTACAGGAGACACTGGCCGGCATCCAGGGCCTGGATAATATCAAACATGTTTCTGAGACCGACAGCCTCCTGAACATCAACCTGAGCTATTCATCGACAGCGGACCTGCGACCGGAAGTTTATCGCCGAATAAAAGAAACCGATTGGGTTCTGCTGGAGTTTCACCAGGAAACCCAATCATTGGAAAACATTTTTCGCGAGCTTACCAAGGAGAACTAACATGCGCCAGGCGGCCCATATTTTTCGCAAAGAATTTAGCGCTTATTTTATTTCCCCGATTGCCTACATCGTCATTTCAATATTTCTTCTGGTAACCGGCTGGTTCTTTTTTGCAACCTTCTTCCTTTTTAATCAGGCGAGTTTGAGGACATTTTACGCGCTGTTGCCGGTTGTCTTTGCTTTTGTCATTCCGGCCATTACCATGCGGTTGATATCCGAAGAATTAAACGTGGGATCTGATGAAATTTTACTGACAATGCCCGTGACCGCTCGCGATGTTATTCTCGGCAAATTTTTCGCCAGCCTGGCAATGATCGTTGCGATGTTAATCCCAACCTTTGCCTACCCGCTGACGGTTTCAGTAATGGGGCAATTGGACTGGGGACCGGTGATTGGCGGATACATCGGTGCCATCCTGTTAGGTGCCGCTTTTTCGGCTGTTGGGCTGTTCTCTTCGGCACTGACGCGCAATCAGATCATTGCTTTTATCATCGGCCTGTCGATTTGCTTTGCACTGACGCTGATCGACAAATTGTTATATTTTTTACCCCAATCATTGCTGGGCGTTTTTGCCTATCTGGGGGCAGATTTTCATTTCCAGAATATTGCCAAAGGCATCATTGATAGTCGTGACATTCTTTATTTTGTCAGTGTGTGCTTTATTGGTCTATACGGGGCCTACCTGGCTCTGCGGTTAAAACAGTAAGGAGATCCAATATGCAGGTGAAAAAAGGATTGGAGAAGTACATTAAATTTTTAATCTACTTGATCATCGTCGTTTTGGTTAACATCGCAGGCATTACCCTTTTCTTCAGAATAGATCTGAGTGCCAATAAGATGTATTCCATCTCCGATGCCAGCAAAAAAGTAGTGTCAACTTTAAAAGAGCCTTTGACCATAAAGGTCTTTTTTACAAAAGACCTGCCCGCCCCTCACAATAGCACGGAGCGTTATTTACATGATTTGCTTCAAGAATATGCCATCCATGCCAATCGCTTTTTTAATTTCAGTTTTTACGATGTTAGTGCTGAAGAAGGCGAATTAAGCGAAGAGAAACAGGAAAATCAGAAGCTCGCCAATAATTATGGAATTCATCCCGTCCAAATTCAGGCCATTGAAAAGGATGAAGTCAAATTTCAACGCGCTTACATGGGATTGGTTGTTATCCACGGTGATCTAATCGAGCGAATGCCAACCATAGCCAGCACAGAAGGACTCGAATACTCACTGACCACGGCTATCCAGAAATTAAACAACAAGATCAGTGCCCTGCTGGGCTTGCAGGATAAAATTCACATCAAACTGTTCCAGTCATCCTCGCTCAATCAGATCGCGCCGTATATCGGCATAAAAGAGCTGGCGCAGTTTCCAGACACCCTGGAACAAATGGTCGCTCGGCTGAATCAAAAAAATTACAACAAACTCGCATTTGAATTCCTGGATCCCACAGCTGACGAATCTCTGGCAGCAGATGCCAAAAAATATAAAATCATGGCCGTCAAATGGCCGGCTTTAGACAACGGCACCATCCCGCCCGGTAACGGTGCTATTGGGATGGTCATGCAATTTGGTGAACGCGCCATTGTGGTCCCCTTGCTGCAGGTGATTCA
>CAZJHF010000015.1:0-21536 GCA_964545505.1 uncultured Desulfobacterales bacterium
TGAACTGGTCTGCATCGACCCGCGCTATTTTCGCCCGACGGAAGTGGAAACCTTGCTGGGTGACAGTTCCAAAGCTCGCCGGCAACTGGGCTGGGAGCCCAAAACCACCTTTCCGGAATTGGTCAAAGAAATGGTGACCATGGACCTGTTAGAAGCTGAAAAAGATAAACTATGCCTTCAAGAAGGCTTTCAAACCTTTAGCCAGGCTGAATAACGCCATGGCCGATCATTATACCTAATCAAACGAGATGCCTGAATCCATAGCGACAATTGCCGAATCCGAGCAGCAACCCGGGATTATACCCCGGGATGCGCGTATCTTGCTGACCGGACATCAAGGCATGGTTGGTTCTGCCATCTACCGCTGTTTGCAAGTCGAACATTATACGAATATTATCACCCGTTCCCATGCTGAACTGGATCTTATCGATCAAGCCGCGGTGCGCCACTTTTTTACAGATGAGAAAATTGATGCGGTTATTTTGGCCGCCGCCAGGGTTGGCGGTATCCAGGCCAATAACACCTATCGGGCCGCGTTTATTTTTGAAAATATCATGATCCAGACCAATGTTATTCACGAGGCCTATCGGTCTGGCGTAAAACGCTTGCTGTTTTTGGGCAGCTCCTGTATTTATCCAAAATATGCCGAGCAGCCCATGCGCGAAGAGCAACTTTTAACCGGTATTTTAGAGTCCACTAACGAGCCCTATGCCATTGCCAAAATTGCCGGCATTAAGCTTTGTGAATCCTACAATCGTCAATACGGCACCCATTACCGTTCGATCATGCCCACCAATTTATACGGGCCCAATGATAATTTTGACCTGGAAAACGCACATGTCCTGCCGGCCATGATCCGCAAGTTTCACCTTGCCAAGCTTGCATCCCAGAAAAACTGGCAGGCAATAAAAAAAGACGAAGATATCTTCGGGCCCATTTCGACTGATATTAGAGCAGGATTAAAGGCAATTGCAGCGGCAAAGACCGTTGGCTCAGACCCGCCACCCGCTATTGAACTATGGGGTAGCGGTCGACCGAAACGGGAATTTTTGCATGTCGATGATCTGGCGGCTGCCTGCCTGTTTGTAATTAACCTGGCTGATGCCGTTTATACAGCCGGTTGTGGCGCTTTAGACGAACAGCACCCATCATCTGAACAGGAGGTGACCGTGGAATCGGCCCCTTCTGATCTCAACTATCGAGGCCGGGTGTCTCACATCAATGCGGGCAGTGGCAAAGATCTTCATATTGCCGAACTGGCGCATGCCGTTCAAACCGCTGTCGGCTATGAAGGCGCTGTCAGCTGGAATATTGCCAAACCGGACGGTACCCCGCGCAAATTGCTGGATAGTACCCGCATAACGCAACTGGGATGGACACCCCGTATCGGGCTGGATGAAGGCATAAAACGTACCTACGACTGGTATTTGACGCAATCGGAATTAGATTAAACTCACGGGGGGATTTCCAACCAACGCAAACCATTTTAACTGCGCGCGCCGTAACAGAATACGGATGCTTTCTGGCGACGGCCGCTCAGGCGGTGCCGTTCTGAGCTCAGACAAGGTTTCTATCTAACACACGGCAGCCTGAACGCAAACGGCTCCAAAAGATTGGTGCCGTCAAATAGTTCAACCCTAACAAAGGAGGATCAATGCAGATTATTGGCACCCAAAAAACGATTCAACTTGTAGTTATCGGACTCATCATGGTAATGCTTATGGCTGTCGGCGGCTGTGCCTCAAATAAAAAGGCCAAGACCGCTACCCCACCTTCAGGGCAGGGTAGCTCCGGGGTTCCGGCATTGTACTATGATTTTGGCGATGTTCTGATTCCCAAGGAGCTCAAGGTCGATAAAAAATCATCTTTTGTATATCAAACCGGGGGTTTTTCCGCCGGTGTCCTGGTTTTAAAGGGCCGGATTGATAACAGCTCTCTGATTTCATTTTTTGAAAGAAACATGGCCAAGGATAATTGGCAGATGATCAGCGCATTTAAATCCGATCGAACCATGCTGCTGTTTCAAAAAGCCCATCGATGGTGCGTGATGAATATCAATGACGAGACCTTTAATACCCATGTCGAAGTCTGGGTGGCCCCAACAATTAAAGGCAGCGCATCCGGTTTGCTGCAATAAAGAACCCAACATCATTCCAAAAACGTGAGGTCCGGCACGGCGATTCCCGCTGATGGGCCTTTGCAGGAAATAATTGCAATCATGGCAAACGTATCCATGAAAGATAAAAATATTATTCTGGGTGTCAGCGGTGGCATTGCGGCCTATAAAAGCGTGGAGATTCTCAGACGTTTAATCCAGGCAGGAGCCGGCGTGAGGGTAATAATGACCCAGAGTGCCCAATGGTTTGTGGGAGCGCTGACGTTTGAAGCCCTTTCAGGTCAACCGGTTTTCAAAGATATGTTTAGCGATGACCATGAGGCTTCGATTCGGCACATTGATTGGGCCCAGGCGGCCGATGGTGTCATTATCGCACCGGCTACCGCCAATACAATCGGCAAACTGGCCCACGGTATAGCCGATGACCCCCTGAGTACCTTTATGCTGGCTGTAACAGCCCCGATTCTGATTTGCCCGTCGATGAACAGCCATATGTTCGCCAGCAATGCGGTTCAACGAAATCTTGACACCCTCAGGTCTGATGGATATTTTGTAATGGATCCGGGATCCGGCGAGCTTGCTTGCGGCACCACCGGCCCGGGAAGACTCCCAGAACCGGACGTCATTGTTGATCGATTTCTCAGCTGCCTTGCTCCCAATGATCTGGCCGGAACGAAAATCGTTGTCACTGCCGGTCCCACCATCGAACCCATTGATCCGGTTAGATTCATCAGCAACCCATCATCGGGCAAGATGGGGTATGCCCTTGCCCGGGCCGCGGCGCAGCGAGGTGCAGACGTTGTCCTCGTTACCGGCCCCACGCATTTGCCTGACCCGGCTGAAGTGTCTATAATCCGGATTCAAACAACAAACGAAATGGCTGAGGCCGTATTTCGAGAATTTGAAACTGCAGATGTCATTATCAAAGCGGCAGCCGTTTCCGACTACGGACCGCAGGAAAGTGCCGATCATAAAATTAAAAAAGGCCAAACGGAATGGGTCCTGCCGCTCAAACAAAACCAGGATATTCTCCGGGCCCTGGGCAGCCAAAAGACGCACCAGGTGCTGGTTGGCTTTGCGGCCGAAACCAGAGATCTGGAACGAAATGCCACTCAAAAGCTGGCTGAAAAAAACCTGAATATTATTGTTGGCAACGTGGTGGGATCACCTGATTCTGGTTTTGCATCCGATACCAATACGGTGACATTTTTCTTTGCCGACGGTACCAAAGAAATATTGCCATCGATGGATAAAGAGGCGGTTGCGCATATCCTGCTGGACCGGGTTGTTGAAAAAGCGCTGCCTTCTACAAGTAACTAAAAAGGACTTGAAAACGATTAGCTCTGGGTTGTCGTGGCCTCAAGATCTCAAATAATTGAATCGATTGATGCGTTAAGCCAATCTCTTCAGCGTCTCTCCCGGAGCGGCCTTCGTGGATTTGACTGTCATCCTGACAGTCTTGCAAAATTGTCCGCCTGGGGTGTGGCGCCGCAAAAGCACCGTGAAACCCTCACAAATATTCGCGTGGAATTGGGCGATTGCCAGCGTTGCAGGCTGGCACAGCATCGCCGTAACATTGTTTTTGGATCCGGCAGTCCAACGGCAAAACTGGTGTTTGTGGGCGAGGGACCGGGGTTTGATGAAGATCGGCAGGCGGAGCCGTTTGTGGGGCCGGCCGGGCAGCTGTTGACGAAAATCATTAGCGCCATGAATCTGACTCGCAACCAGGTCTACATTGGCAACATTGTTAAGTGTCGCCCGCCCAAGAACCGCAATCCGCGACCTGATGAAATTCAGACCTGTTTTCCTTTTCTCGACCGACAGTTTGATGCTATTCAGCCAATCTTTATCTGCGCCCTCGGGTCGATTGCAACTCAAACGCTCTTGAATACGACCGAACCGATATCCAAACTGAGAGGTCGATTCTACGACTACCGGGGGATAAGGCTGCTACCAACCTACCACCCGGCTTATTTACTCCGTAATGCCGAAAAAAAAAGACAGGTATGGGAAGATATGAAAATGCTCATGAAGGAATATCCATATGAAACATAGACCCTCGATCGTCATGGTGTTATTCTTTTTTGCGCTGCTGTTTGCCAATGACGCCGCGGCAGCCAAGGGCGATGTTTATATCGTCGCCATCAATGATGCCATTAGCCCGGGGATAGCTGAATATATTGGCAACAGCATCGAGCGTGCTGAAAAAGAAGAAGCGGCCTGCCTGATTATCGAGCTGGATACCCCCGGCGGTCTGGCCGAATCCATGCGGCTGATCATTAAAGACATCCTGGGCAGCAGGGTGCCGATTGTGGTTTTCGTGGCGCCGCGCGGTGCCCGGGCAGCTTCAGCCGGCGTGATGATTACGATGGCCGCGGATGTGGCGGTGATGGCTCCCGGGACGAACATTGGTGCGGCTCATCCGGTCGGAGCAGGGGGCAAAGATATCAGCGGGAAAATGTCAGAAAAGGTGATCAATGATATGGTGGCCCATGCTAAAAGTGTTGCCGAAGAGCGCGGGCGAAATCAAAAATGGGTTGAACAGGCCATTCGCGAGAGCGTATCCATCACGGAAACCGAGGCCCTCAAAGAAAACGTCATCGATTTTATTGCCGAAGACACCGATGATCTTATCCGGCAGCTCAATGGCTTCAAGATTGCGGACAAAGGCGAGCTAAAATTAGATAAGGCCCAAAAAGTCATTGTCGAACCCTCACTTCGAACCAATATTTTAAAGACCATCAGCAACCCCAATATTGCCTATATTTTGCTGATGATCGGGTTGGCCGGGCTTTATTTTGAGCTGTCCCATCCGGGTGCGATATTTCCCGGCGTCGTCGGTGGGATATCACTGATCCTGGCATTTTTCGCGCTGCAGACCCTGCCGGTTAATTATGCCGGTATCCTGCTGATTGTTCTGGCCATTATATTGTTCATTATGGAGATGAAAATCTCCAGCTACGGGCTTTTAAGCGTGGCCGGTGTTTTATCACTGCTTCTGGGTTCGTTGATGATGTTTAAAGGCACCGGTCCGGATATGAAATTGTCATTGAAGATCTTGCTGCCGACCCTTATTTTAATATCCGGTTTCTTTGTATTTGTGGCCGGGCTTGTATTTCGGGCCCAGATATCCAAGCCCAAGACCGGCACCAAAGGCCTGGTCGGTGAAATTGGTATTGTTAAAAAAGCCCTGACACCCGAGGGCAAAGTCTTTGTCCATGGGGAATTGTGGAATGCCAGGGCGCAAGAAACAATAGATGAAAATTGTAAAGTTCGGGTAACCAACGTGGTTAATTTAATGCTGGAAGTTGAACTGTCGGATGAATCTTCAAGCGGTTAGTGCGACACCGCGCTACCTGACGGTTGCAACGCTCTGATCACTATATGGTGGTTATCTGCCATTACGCTGGCCTGACGACTTTGCCGCCTAATAACTTTAGCGTCCAACAAAGGAGGATCGCATGAGTTTTCTTACCCCAGTTGCCATTCTTGTACTGGTGATCTTTTTTCTATCGGCAGCGTTGCGGATATTGAATGAATATGAGCGCGGCGTGATATTCAGGCTGGGGCGCGTCATCGCAGCCAAAGGGCCGGGGCTCATCATTTTGATTCCGCTGATTGACAAAATGGTCAAGGTCAGCCTGCGACTGGTCGCCATGGATGTCGATCCGCAGGATGTGATCACCAGAGACAATGTGTCCGTTAAAGTCAATGCCGTCATCTATTTTAGGGTGATCGATCCCATCAAAGCGATTGTGGAAGTTGAAAACTACAGTTATGCCATGTCACAGCTGGCACAAACCACTTTGAGGAGTGTCTGCGGACAGTCTGAGCTGGACGACCTGCTGGCCGAAAGGGAAAAAATAAACACCGAACTGCAGGAAATACTGGATACCCATACCGATCCCTGGGGTATTAAAGTGGCCACAGTTGAACTTAAACATATCGATTTGCCGGGAGAGATGCAGCGGGCGATTGCGCGCCAGGCGGAGGCCGAGCGGGAAAGACGGGCCAAAGTGATCAACGCCGAGGGTGAATTTCAGGCTGCCACTAAATTAGCAGAGGCGTCCAAAATCATCGAAAAACACCCTACAGCCCTGCAACTGAGGTATCTACAAACCATGAATGAAATGTCGACCGAAGGCAATACGACAACGATTTTTCCCATCCCCCTCGAGCTTTTCAAGCCCTTTGCGCGCATTATTGAAAAGATGGATAAAGAATAAATGATTGAACTTATCGGCTTATTTTGCTATCAGGCAATTTTAAATTTTATCGTCAATCGGTAAAATTGATTGTACCTGCGTCGTCCATAGGCGGGGGCTTTACAGCCTCCGCTTGTGCTTTCAAATAACGAAAAAAGGAGATACATGCCAATGAGTGAGAACCCTGAAGAAACAAGCGAAGAATCCGGTAAAGCCGAAGACACCAGCGAGGAAGGCCAGGCGGCAGCTGCAAGTGAAGACACTACCGCGGATAAAATGCAGGAAAATGCTGATTCCGCCGAAGATACGGCTGAAGTTCCTGCGGAAAAGCCATCCGAGGCGCCACAGAAGCCATCTGCAGCCAAAGACAAACCTCTGGAAAAAATGACCGTAAAAGAGCTGCGCGAGCTCGCCAAAGACATACCGGGGATAGCCGGTGTGCATGCCATGAAAAAAGAAGAATTGATGACCGAAATCAAAGCCGCTAAAGGCATCAAAGATGAACCGGTGAAAAAAGTCAGTGGCAGTACTCGGGATTTGAAGCTGCAAATCAAATCTTTGAAAGCAGAGCGCCAGGCCGCGCTGGAAGCCAAAGATAAGAAAAAAGCCACTATTTTCAGGCGGCGCATTTCCAGGTTAAAAAAGAAAACCCGGAAGGTCGCCGCTTAGCGGCGACGTTAATCGTTAATAGGGCAACCTGGCATTCAAAAAGGATGCACCTTGATCAAACCAATTTCCATTGGATCGAAACGCCGCTGATGCACCTTAATCCTTTGATGATTGCACAAATACGCAATAACAAATAACGACCAATGATGATTGATCCGGCCTCAGTTGCTTTTGATATCGATGGCGTCGTCGCCGATACGATGACACTTTTTCTGGATATCGCCCGGCAGGAGTATAATCTCAATAGCATCACTTACGCGGATATTACTTGTTATACCCTGGCGGACTGTCTCGACATCGATCCAAAGACCATCGACGCTGTCGTAACGCGTATTTTGGATGGGAACTATAGAGCGCTCTTGAGCCCGATTACTGGTGCCCCTGACGTCTTGTTTCAACTGGGGCGTCGTTTTGGGCCCATCATGTTTGTGACCGCCCGTCCCTATTCAGGCCCATTGGATGATTGGATCATTGAAACCCTTCGTCTGGACCCGGCCCTGACTGAAATTATTGCGACGGGTTCACATGAGGCCAAAGCCGGCATTTTACAGCAGCGCCAAATTCGATACTTTGTCGACGATCGACTTGAGACCTGCTATTTGCTACAGGAGGCCGGTATCCAGCCGATTCTATTCAAGCAACCCTGGAATCGCGAGCCGCATACCTTTGTCGAGGTCGGCTCCTGGCATGAGATTAAAAAACTTCTTGCGCTTTAGAAGAGAACCTCCGTATGGAATCCCATCTGGAAAATCCGCTGGTCGAGTCGTTTATAGAGTCCCTTGTCACGGAAAGAGGGTATTCAGATCATACCTGCCGCGCCTACCACAAGGATCTCAACGATTTTTTTGCCTTTGCGGCCGATTACCTTCGGCCCCGCAAACCTTCCCAAGAACGACCTTTAGCAGTGGCTCTAAAGCAAATTGACGGGATTATGATCAGGGGGTATCTGGGTTTTTTGCATCGCAAGAACAAAAAAACAACCGTTGCCCGCAAGCTTTCCGCCATTCGATCATTTTTCAAGTTTTTGGAAAAAAAAGGACATATTTCCGATAATCCGGCCCAGCATGTCATGACACCCAAACAGGATAAAACCATACCGGTTTATCTTTCGGTAGATGAAATGTTTCGACTGCTGGATTCGATCCAGGCCCATACGGTGCTGGATTTAAGGAATCGCGCTATTTTTGAAACCCTTTACTCCAGCGGCATTCGCGTTTCCGAGCTGACGCAGATGAATCTGGCGGATGTGAACTTTGAAGGTGCCGTGATCCGGGTGCTGGGCAAGGGCAACCGGCAGCGAATGATACCTGTTGGTCAGAAGGCCTTAACTGCCATAAAGGCTTATCGGCATCTGCTGCAAATGGAAAGCGGCCCGGAGACTGACCCTGATGGGCCTCTACTTTTGAATCGATTTAATAAGCGCCTGACTCCGCGTTCGATTGCCAGAATTTTAAAACAACTGGTCAGGGCCGTGGGGCTTTTGACACCGGTGTCACCGCACGCATTGCGGCACACCTTTGCCACCCACATGCTGGATGCGGGCGCAGATTTGCGTGCAGTGCAGGAGCTGTTAGGGCATAAGAGCCTTTCGACGACCCAGAAATATACGCATGTCAGCATTGATCACTTAATGGAAACATATGATAAGGCCCACCCGCGGAAGTAATTGTTTGCTACCCCGGGCGGGTTTTGTAAAAATGAGTGGAAAAATACAAAAACTTGGATCATAATAGATTGCGGCTGTCATTTTGTTCAGCAGAAGGCCTTGTTCTCGGCGGTCATTTTGGGGGGCGTTCGTATGCTATGCCTATGTTGTTTAGGACGAATTAATTTCCAAAAATTATCAGGTAACACGATCACTCGAGGGACATGATGGAAATGCACGGGACGACCATTTTAGCTGTCAGGCACAAGGATAAAGCGGCGGTTGCCGGCGATGGTCAGGTGACGCTGAACAACAATGTCATCAAACATCAGGCTAAAAAAGTCCGGAGGATTTACCAGCAAAAAATTATTATCGGATTTGCCGGTGCCACAGCGGATGCCTTGAATCTTTCCGAACGTCTGGAACACAAACTGGAGCAGTACAATGGGAACCTGACCCGCGCGGCTGTTGAACTGGCACGTGACTGGCGAACCGATAAATATCTGAGACGGCTTGAAGCGCTTATGATTGCCGTTGATCAGAAACATATGTATTTGATTTCCGGTAACGGCGATGTGATTGAACCGGATCAGCCGATTATCGGAATTGGATCCGGTGGCGTTGCCGCCCAGGCCGCGGCAGTGGCACTTTCCGAGCATACAGAAATCAGCGCACGCAGAATTGTCCAAGAAGCCATGAAGATTGCGGCGTCTATTTGCGTGTTTACAAACGCGCATATTGTGGTAGAGGAACTCTAAATGAACCCATTGAAGCCTTCTGAAGTTGTTGAAGAACTGGATAAATACATTATTGGCCAGGATAAAGCCAAACGCTCGGTTGCCATTGCACTGCGCAATCGCTGGCGTCGACAGCAGGTCCCCGAAGAGTTGCGCGATGAAATTGCGCCGAAAAACATTATATTAATCGGTCCCACAGGCGTTGGCAAAACTGAAATCGCCAGACGTCTTTCCCGGCTGACGGATTCGCCATTTTCAAAAGTAGAAGCATCCAAATTTACCGAGGTGGGCTACGTCGGGCGCGATGTTGAGTCCATGGTCAGAGACCTTCTTGAATTGACGATCAATACGCTCAAGTCCAGAGAGCAAGAAGCCGTCAAAGATAAAGCCTGGCAGGCTGCCGAAGAGCGAATGCTGGATCTGTTGTTACCCAAATCAGGGAAGCCGGTAAGCCCGCGGGCCGAAGACACAAAAGAAGTTCAATTTGAACTGGTCACCGCTGCAAATGAGGAATCATCTTCCACCCGGGTAAAATTGCGCGATATGCTGCGGCGCGGCAAACTGAACAATCGCTTTGTCGATCTGGATGTAGCCGACCGCAGCGGTCCGATGGTTGAAATCTTTTCAAATGTTGGTATGGAAGAGATGGGTATTAACTTCAAGGATATGCTCGGTGGCGTGTTTCCCAAAGCCACAAAACGGCGCAAGGTAAAAGTGCCCGAGGCAATGGAGCTCCTGGCCCAGGAAGAGGCCCAGGGCCTGGTGGATATGGATAAAGTCGTCAAGCAGGCCATTAAAAAGGTCGAACAAGCGGGCATCATCTTTCTGGATGAAATCGATAAAATTGCCGGCCGCAACAGCGCCCAGGGACCGGATGTGTCCCGGGAAGGCGTCCAAAGAGATCTACTGCCGATTGTTGAGGGATCTACCGTGACGACTAAATACGGACCGGTCAAAACCGATCATATTTTGTTTGTGGCTTCCGGTGCATTTCATACCGTCAAGCCTTCTGACTTGATCCCCGAACTGCAGGGTCGATTTCCCATTCGTGTTGAGCTTGATGCCCTCGGCAAAAAAGAGTTTGTCAGGATTTTAACAGAACCCAAAAATGCGCTCTTGCTCCAGTACATCGCCCTGTTGAAAACCGAAGGCGTTGATGTCGCCTTTGAAGACGATGCGGTTGAAACCATCGCCAGGATTGCTGAAGAGGTGAATAACCGGACGGAGAATATCGGCGCCCGCAGGTTGCAGACCATCATGGAGCGGCTGCTGGAAGATATTCTTTTCGAAGCACCGGATTTACCTCGGCAACGGATTGTGATCGGCGAAGATGAGGTGGAATCCAAGCTCAAAGATATAAAAGACGATGAAGATTTGAGTCGGTATATACTCTAGCGCCGTTTATGCCTTAATCTTATCTTAAATTAAACCAAAATGATGCAACCCCAAAATGATGCCCATCCCAATGTCGCCGATATTCTCATCGAGGCACTGCCCTATATTCGGCGCTTTTACGGCATGACGATCGTGATCAAATACGGTGGGCATGCCATGGTCGATGAGCAGCTCAAACAGGATTTCGCCCGCGACATTACCCTGTTGAAATTTATCGGTCTGAATCCGGTGGTGGTGCACGGCGGCGGACCGCAGATCAATTCGGTTCTGGATCAGATGGGGATTCAGCCTCGATTTGTGCGCGGCATGCGGCTGACCGATGAAAGGACCATGGATGTGGTTGAGATGGTTTTAGGCGGTAAAGTCAACAAAGCAATCGTTCATCAGATCAATCAGCAGGGGGGCAAAGCTGTCGGTCTGAGCGGCAAAGACGGCGGCCTGATTCAGGCCAAAAAGCTTCAAATCGTGCAGCAGCCGGACAGCGATAAGCCGCCGGAAATCATTGATCCGGGCCTGGTCGGAGAGGTTACCCATATCAACTCCGATATTATCGAAAAACTTACCCAGCAGGGATTTATTCCCATTATTGCACCGGTGGGCGCCGGCAAAGCCGGAGAAACCTTTAATATCAATGCGGATCTGGTGGCCAGTCGCATCGCAACAGCGCTCAAGGCCGGTCGCCTTGTTTTGCTGACGGATGTGGATGGCGTGCTGGATGCCGATGGTCACTTGATCAGTTCAATTAATGCGGCTCAGATTAAACAGATGATTGACGATCAGCGCATTTCAGGCGGCATGATTCCCAAAATTGAATTCGCCTTGGGCGCAATTGAGAATGGTGTTGAAAAAGTTCAAATTATCAACGGTACCCAGCGGCATTCGATTTTGCTGGAATTATTTACCGACAGTGGTATCGGAACGGAGGTGATGGCATGACTGCAACGCTCATGCAACGTGCCGATCAAGTAATGGCCGCCACCTATAAACGATTTGCGGTTGCTTTTGAGAAGGGGCAGGGCAGTCAACTTTGGGACACAGAAGGACGTTCTTACACGGACTTTGTGGCCGGAATTGCCGTGTGCAATTTAGGCCACGCCCACGCGCGTATCAGTGCGGCTGTCACCCGACAGGTCGAGACCCTCCTGCACGTGTCCAATCTGTATTATACCTTACCACAGGTGGATCTGGCTACCTGGCTGGTGAGCAACAGTTTTGCCGACCGTGTTTTTTTTGGCAACAGCGGCGCCGAGGCTAACGAGGCCGCCATAAAACTGGCGCGAAAATATTTCAACGACCGCGGAGAAGCAGATCGCTATCGAATCATTACCATGGAGCGCTCGTTTCATGGACGGACTCTGGCGACCCTTTCCGCCACGGGCCAGGAAAAAATTAAAAAAGGTTTTGATCCTGTACTACAGGGCTTTGATTTTGTGCCTTTCAATGATATCGAGGCGCTGCGTGCCCGCATCAACCAGGCGACCTGTGCGGTTATGCTCGAACCGATTCAGGGTGAAGGCGGTGTGCGTTGCCCGGGTGAAAATTATCTGAATACGGTCAGACAGATCTGCGATGATACAGGAGCGCTGCTGATATTCGATGAAATTCAGACCGGTATGGGTCGCACCGGTAAGCTATTTGCCTACCAACATTTTGGCATCGAACCGGATATCATGACTCTGGCCAAGGCGCTGGCTAACGGTTTGCCTATCGGTGCGATGCTGGCGCGTGAATCCATCAGCGCCGCTTTTGGGCCCGGCGCCCATGCCTCGACGTTCGGCGGAACCCCCATTGTGACGGCCGCTGCCCTGGAAGTCTGCAACATTCTGACGGACGACGGGGTTATCGAAAAGGGCAGGGCGGCCGGAGCTTATTTCAAAGAACAACTGCGGGCCTTGAAAGACCGGTATGCCATGATTGAAGACGTGCGCGGCCGAGGGCTTTTGCTGGGTATGAAACTTAAAATTGACGGTGCGCCGATCGTCAAACAATGCATGCAGGCGGGTTTTTTGATCAATTGCATTCAGGACCGTATTTTGAGATTTATTCCGCCATTGATCATTACCCGGGAAGAAATTGACCGCTTGATTGCGTGTCTCGACAACATTTTTGCTAAAATGTGAATGCCAACAGATTCGAATCCTCCGATTCATTCATCCCGGCAGGCGCAGGCACCATTTAGCAAACGACAGGAAATTGCGGGGGTATCTGTATGACCACACATTTGCTGACACTGGCTGACCTGGACAAAGAAGCGTTTGGAGTTTTTTTTAAGCGAGCGATTGAACTCAAGCAAAAACAGCTGAAGGGCGCGGCCGCACCGATTCAGACCGGAAAAAGCCTTGGGCTGCTGTTTGATAAACCGTCGACTCGCACCCGAGTCTCATTTGAGACTGCCATGGTGCAGCTGGGTGGTTCGCCGCTATTTATCAGTTCCAAGGATACGCAGATGTCAAGGGCTGAACCCATCAAAGATACAGCCAGGGTGCTTTCACGTTATCTGGATGCTTTGGCCATTCGCACTTTTTCGCAGGAGACGATTGAAGAATTTGCGCAATTTTGCACCATTCCGGTGATCAATGCCCTGACGGATGCCTATCATCCCTGCCAGGTTCTGAGCGATTTGCTAACAGTGATCGAACACAAAGGACCGCTTAACAATTTAAAAATTGCCTGGATCGGCGATGGTAACAATATGGCCCAATCCTGGATTAATGCCGCCGCTGTCCTGGGATTTGAGCTTTATCTGGCGTGTCCCAAAGATTATTTCCCGGATTCACAAATTGTGACCGACGCCTTGAAAAAAAAGGCTGGCAGGATTACTCTTGGCCACGATCCTATCGCCGCCGTCAAGGATGCGGATGTGGTCAATACAGATGTCTGGGCAAGTATGGGGCAGGAGGCTGAACAGGAGGCCCGCAAAAAAATATTTGCACCCTATCAGGTGAATGCCGCCCTGCTGAAAAAAGCCGCCAGAGATGCGATTGTGCTGCATTGCCTGCCGGCCCATCGAGAAGAAGAAATTACCGCAGACGTCCTGGAGGGGCCGCAGTCGGTTGTCTGGGATCAATCTGAGAACAAGCTACACATGCACAAGGCCATACTGGATATACTATTAAGCACCTAAGTTGAGCGTTTCAAATTTAAAAAAAGATCAATGTCTTTGTGAATTAAGGAATTCTATCCTTTTGTTTTTAAAATTTGAAACCCTTTGGGATTGCCGATCTTACCGCATCTACGGTGTCAGACGTCGTCCCACATAGTTGACTATAGCGGAACGCCATCTTCCTTGTAGCTGCGGCAACCTCGACAATCGCTCAACATAGGTTCCAAAATTCAAAAAAGAACAAGTGCTATTAAGCGGAGGTAAATATTTTGGCTGCTAAAATCAACAAAGTGGTGCTGGCCTACTCCGGCGGACTGGACACATCGGTAATTCTTAAGTGGCTTATTGAAACATACGATTGTGAAGTGGTCACATTTTCGGCCGCCATCGGGCAGGAAGACGATCTGGAAGAGATCAAAGATAATGCGCATAAGACCGGCGCAACCCAGGCGTATATCGAGGATCTTTGCGAGGAATTTGTCAACGATTACGTTTTTGCGGCTTTTCGCGCCAACGCGATATACGAAGGACAGTATTTGCTGGGGACGTCTCTGGCCAGGCCGCTGATTGCCAAACGCCAGATCGAAATCGCCCACCTTGAAAAAGCCGACGCGGTCAGTCACGGTGCCACCGGTAAAGGCAATGATCAGGTCCGATTTGAACTGGGGTATCTGGCGCATGATCCCGGCATCAAAATAATCGCGCCCTGGCGGGAGTGGGACTTAAATTCACGTACCGCCCTGATGGATTTTGCCGCCCGCCATGGAATTGCTGTTCAGGCCACCCATGATAAACCCTATAGCACAGATTCTAACTTATTGCATATCAGCTATGAAGGCGGCATCCTTGAGGACCCTTGGGCCGAAGCGCCTGAGGATATTTTTACCCTGACGGTTTCACCCAAGCAGGCACCGGATAAGCCCGAAATCGTCGAGTTGACCTTTCAAAGCGGCAATCCGGTCAGGTTGAACGGAAACGATCTGTCGCCGGCGAATATGCTCAGGGCCTTAAACACGCTGGGCGGCCAGCACGGCATCGGCCGGGTGGATCTGGTTGAAAATCGATTCGTGGGGATGAAATCCCGTGGTGTTTATGAAACTCCCGGCGGCACCATTTTGCGTGCCGCGCACCTGGCAATGGAATCCATTACGCTGGATCGCGAGGTGGTGCATCTGCGGGATTCTTTGATCCCCAAATATGCCCAGCTGGTATACAATGGTTTCTGGTTTGCACCTGAGATGCAACTGCTGCAAAACATGATTGACATGACCCAGCAGAATGTATCAGGAACCGTGCGTCTTGAATTGTATAAGGGCAACTGCCGTATTCTGGGCCGCAAATCCGATCGTTCTCTGTATCGGGAAGATTTTGCCACTTTTGAAGACGATCAGGTTTACAACCAGAAAGATGCCGAAGGCTTTATTCGCTTAAACGCCTTGAGATTAAGAATTCAGAAGTTAATCGAAACTAAAAACCCGTAGTCAACCTATTATCATTAACGTACAGGGTTTTGTTCACCGGAAATACATTATTACGGAAGGCGATATCAACGGCAAAATACCATACGGTCCCATATTTGCGATTTAAATGACATCGGTGTCATTCCCAAAACGGTAGACCACCGATCTCAAATATGGGACCTCAGCCAGCGTTTCAGGCGGACAAATCAGATATCGCCTTCCGCAAAGACGCATTTCCTCATGAGGCGATAGGGCAGGGCCGCTTTCGGTTTGAGCATACAGCCTGCTGAAGCCGCGAAATGTAATGAAGAACCTTTACAAATACCCAATACCTAATATCTAATACCACATATCGAGATGACCATGTCAGAAAAACTCTGGGCCGGAAGGTTTCAAGAAAAAACCGCTAAAAGTGTCGAAACATTTACATCTTCTATTGATGTTGACCGGCGTCTGCATGCCTATGACATTCAGGGCAGCATTGCGCATTGCAAAACCCTGGCAAAAGCAGGCATTGTCTCATCCAAAGAGGCCCGAAAATTGACTGCCGGCCTTAAAAAAATCAAACAGGAAATCGAGGCTCAAACATTTGAATACCATCATGCCCTGGAAGATATCCATACCCATATCGAATCGCGCCTGGCAGAAATTGTGGGTCCGGTCGCTCAGAAACTGCACACCGCCAGGAGCCGTAACGATCAGGTTGCGCTGGACGTGCGACTGTATCTGAGGGATGCGGTTGCTGCGATCATCCGACTTCTGGGTCGCTTACAAAAAGTTGTGGTCAGCGTGGCCAAACGCCACACCGAGACCGTGATGCCGGGCTACACCCATTTTCAGCGGGCGCAACCGGTTTTACTGGCGCATCATCTGATGGCGTATTATGAAATGTTTTCCAGAGATACCGAACGCCTGCAGGATTGCCTGACACGCATCAATGTCATGCCGCTGGGCAGTGCGGCGCTGGCTGGCACACCCCATCCGATTGACAGAAAATTTACCGCCAAGCTGCTCGGGTTTAAAAAGGTATCAGCCAACAGTATGGATGCTGTGGCCGATCGTGATTTTATGATCGAATTTGCCTCGGCTGCCAGTATTTGTATGATGCATTTAAGCCGCTTGGCCGAAGAGCTGATTGTGTGGTCTTCATCTGAGTTTAACTTCATTGAACTGCCGGATGCCTTTGCCACCGGCAGCAGTATTATGCCGCAGAAAAAAAATCCGGATGTTGCTGAACTGGTACGCGGCAAAACCGGCCGCGTATTCGGCAACCTGATGGCCCTGCTGACCTTGATGAAATCTTTGCCGCTGTCATATAATCGCGATATGCAGGAGGATAAGGCACTTCTTTTTGATGCGGTCGATACGCTCAGCGCCTGCATTGACATAACAGCTCAACTGCTGCCAAAGATAAAATTCAACAAAGCCCGCCTGCGGACGGCTGCGAGTCACGGATATCTGAATGCAACCGACCTGGCTGATTATCTGGTGACAAAAGGTATGCCTTTCAGAGAGGCGCACCATTGTGTCGGACAGATTGTGAGTTATGCCGTTCGCAGCCGCAAAGAACTGCATGCGCTTTCCTTGGCCGATTTGCAGAAATTTTCAGATCGAATCGAAGGTGAGATTTTCGACTTTTTGAAGACCTCCCAGATGATTGATCGGCGAACAACCATCGGCGGTACGGCCACCCGGGCGGTCAAGGCTGCGATCAGAGCCGCTGAACGAAAGCTAAGCAAAACGTCAACTGACAAAAAATGACCTGTGTTTAAAAGCACGTGCCAAAATTGGAGACGTTATCCGTATCGCTCGTGGCTGGTGTGCCTAATCCTGACGATCGGCAGCATCAGTTTTGTGTGGCTGGGCTGTGGTAAAAAAGGTCCACCGCGGCCTCCGAAAAGGCCATTGCCGCCGGCAGTGAAAGATCTGGGTTATGCGATCCAGGGCGATATTGTTGAACTCAGCTGGACCCATCCCGCAACAGCAGGCGACAATGCTTCCAGGCCGGCTTCAATTAAAGTCTTGCGGGCCCGATTATCGGGTGACGACATCAAGTGCGAAAATTGTCCGGTGCGTTTTGAGGCCGTGGCGCAGATACCGATCCACACAAAAGCGTCCCGAGACGAACGTCCGAGCACACTTCGTTATAGTGAGAAGATCGATCCCGGCTATCGGTATATCTATAAAGTGATTGTTTTTGATAAATACGGAATCGGCAGCAAGAACTCTAATGTCGTTCAATTCGATCACTAATCGGATTACCTTTTGGTTCAATCCAATATCTTATCGTCTTCAACGATTAACGGTTATTAAAGCAGCACATGAATCATTTTACCTATCGCCAAAATCAACTATACTGTGAAGATGTTGCGGTGCAAAAAATCGCCGCTGCGGTCGGCACGCCATTTTATTTGTATAGTCACGCGACGCTAACCCGGCATTTGAAAGCGTTTCGAGACGCCTTTGCAAAAATTGATCATTTGGTATGCTTCTCTGCTAAAGCCAACACCAACTTTGCCATTTTAAAATTGTTTGCTGATCGCGGATGTGGCCTGGACATCGTATCGGGGGGCGAACTTTACCGCGGATTGAAGGCTGGTTTTGCGCCTGAGCGGATCGTTTACTCCGGAGTGGGAAAGCGCGTCGATGAAATTGATGATGCACTCAAAGCCGGAATCCTCATGTTCAATCTGGAATCCGTAGATGAGTTAAAACTGATTGACCAGCGCGCCGGCAAATTAAATCAGCGGGCACGGGTTGCCATCCGTGTCAATCCAGATGTAGATCCAAAAACCCATCCGTATATTTCTACGGGCCTAAAAAAGAATAAATTCGGCATTAACACCGAAGCGGCCATTGAGGGATACCGTTTGGCTGCCAGGCTCGCGCATGTTGACGTCGTTGGCGTTGATTGCCACATCGGATCACAGATAACCGAAGCCGGACCCTTTGAAGAAGCGCTCCAGAGCGTTAAATCATTGCTGCTGCGCATAAAATCCGAAACGGGCATTGACATCAAGTATATCGATATGGGCGGCGGGTTGGGTATTACCTATGGTGATGAAAGTCCGCCTTCTTTAAAAGAATATGCAAAGGCCTTCATGCAGAACATTGCAGACATGGCCGTAACGCTTATTCTGGAGCCGGGAAGGGTATTGGTCGGCAACGCCGGCATCCTGGTAACCCGCGCCTTATACAATAAGGACGGACAAGATAAGCGGTTTATTATTGTTGATGCCGGAATGAACGACCTGTTGCGACCGACCCTTTACGATGCCTTTCACGCGATTGAACCGGTCCTTCGAAAAAAGGCTTCGAAAACAGTCGCTGATGTGGTCGGACCTATTTGTGAAAGCGGCGATTTTCTGGCAGTCGATCGCCGTCTGGATGAGGTCAACAGTGGTGATCTTCTGGCCGTTATGAGCACCGGTGCCTATGGCTTTGTCATGTCTTCAAATTACTGCTCACGCCCCAGAGTTGCGGAAGTAATGGTCAACGATGACCAATTCCATGTTGTCAAACAAAGAGAAACTTATGCGGACCTTGTGCGGGGTGAATCACTTCCGCCCTTTTTGGATGACTAGTTGTGCCCCACAAAAGTGTTTTAATAGGTGTCTATACCATTTTGGTGCAGCGGCGCTTTTAAAAAACGTAGCACTTATGGTTTCAGGTTTCAGGTGTCAGGGAATGTTTGTCAGTTAAAGGCTTGGAAACTCGCTGGAACACATTCAAGCTAAGAAGTATAGCGATAGGCCCACCCGTTCAAGTGCTGACACCTGAACACTGACACCTCATATAAAGCTGTTGACAACTAACATAGGAAGAGGAATGAACCCAATCCCATTTTACAAAATGAGCGGTGCCGGTAATGATTTTATGATCATCGATAACCGTGACGGGAAGGTTAAAGATACGAATTTGACCGGTTTTATCAGCAGTGTCTGCCGGCGCAAGATGTCAGTCGGGGCTGATGGGCTTATTTTGGTTGAAACTTCTGAGGTCCACGATTTCCGCTGGCGGTTTTATAATTCCGACGGCAGCAAAGCGGAAATGTGCGGCAACGGCGCGCGATGCGCAGCCCGCTTTGCCCATGTGACCGGTATCGCAGGCACCACATTGTCCTTTGAAACCGAGGCCGGTGTTGTCAGCGCCCGGATCAAAGATGATCGCGTTAAGGTACGAATGCCGGAACCCTCTGATCTAAAACTGGCCTATCCGCTGGCATTATCGAAGGGTTCACTGGAAATCAACAGCATTAATACCGGAGTGCCGCACGTCATTGTCATGGTGGAACACGTAAACGATATCGATGTGATTGCCCTGGGTCGTGAAATCCGCTTTCATCAAAGCTTTGCACCGGCCGGCACCAATGCAAATTTTGTCCAGCACCAAAACGGGAATTCGATTGAAATCCGCACTTATGAAAGAGGTGTTGAAGATGAAACCCTGGCGTGCGGAACCGGCGCCATTGCCAGTGCGATCATATCAGCCAGTCAGCTGAACATGACGTCACCCATAGATGTCAGGACCCGCAGCGGTGCGATGCTGACCATTTATTTTGATATTGAAGAAGACCACTTCAGCAATATTTTCATGGAGGGTGATGCCCGCATCATTTATGTGGGTGAGCTTCAGCCGGAAGCCTGGCAATAGAAATTCTGCATGCGCTCACGCCAAGACGCCAAGGCACAAAGCTAATTTAAGTACTTTTTATTTTTTTCTTTGCGTCTTTGCGCCTTTGCGTGAGATATATGTCTGTCCTCATGAAAATGCACATTGCATACATTTCGGTGGGCGCCAATTTGGGAGACCGCCTGCAAAATTGCCGTCAGGGGATCACAGCACTCAACCGATGCGGCCAATCCCGAATTCTGGCGCAATCGCGTGTTTATATGACCGAACCGGTGGATTATGAAGATCAGGACTGGTTTATCAATATGGTGATCAAGCTCGAGACCACCAAGGATCCGTTTGAATTGCTCGATACAATCAAAAGCGTGCAGCGGGCTGCCGGCCGCAAGCGGGATGTGATTCGCTATGGTCCGCGGGTGCTGGATCTGGATATCATTTTCTTTGACGATCTGGTCCTTGATTCAGACCGTCTGGTGGTGCCCCATCCCCGCATGCACCAAAGACGTTTTGTCTTAATGCCGATCTGTGATATAGATCCCACTATCGTTCATCCGCTTCTGAAAAAAGATATGCAATCTTTGCTGGATGGTCTGGCTGAGGATGAACAAAAGGTAATTGAATATAAATGATCAAATTTATTATACTCATGGCTGTGGGCTATCTGCTGTACCGTTCAATGAAAAACTGGATGTTTCCGGATAGCGGTCAGAAAAAGAATGTGTCCTCCCGAGCAAACGGACAAATCGATGATGTCATGATCAAAGATCCCTATTGTGAAACATATTTTCCGCAGCGCAATGCCGTCAATTTGAAATTCAACGGAAATGTCTATTATTTTTGCAGCAAGGCCTGCCGGGACAAGTTTGTCGCCCGGCATTCTGACGAAACTTAAAATGATAATGAATTTTCCATGTCAACGTTCCACAACTTAATCCACGGCCCCAATCTGTTGACGCTGTTTCGGATCGCAGCAGTGCCGATTATTATTATCTTGATGCTGTTTCCCAACAGAGCCTGCGTTTTTATCGCTGCCCTGGTGTTCAGCGCAGCTGCCATTACCGATTACCTGGATGGTTTTTACGCTCGCAAACGAAACATGGTGACCACACTTGGCAAGGTCATGGATCCGGTGGCCGACAAGCTTCTGGTTTCATCGGCCTTCATCATGCTGGCCGCATTGCACTGGGTCCCGGCCTGGATGGTCTGCATTATTATCGGCCGCGAATTGGCCGTAACCGGTTTGCGCAACATCATCGCCGAAAAAGGTGAAGATGTGTCTGCATCCAACCTTGGGAAATACAAAACCGGGTTTCAGATCGCGGCGATTATTCCCCTGATGATCCACTTTCCATTCATGGGACTTAACGTGCAGGCCATTGGTCAGCCATTTTTGTGGGGAGCGCTGGTGTTCACGATATGGTCGGGTGCGGACTACTTTATCCGTTCCAGAGGTCTTCTGCAGGAATAAGCTTTTTTATTGACAAAATACGGATTACTGGCTAAACAATATCGTTTACAAGAGCGGGAATAACTCAGTGGTAGAGTGCGACCTTGCCAAGGTCGAAGTCGCGGGT
>CAZJHF010000016.1:0-12404 GCA_964545505.1 uncultured Desulfobacterales bacterium
AAGGAGATCGATCAGTTGATGAAATTTAAAACCATACAGAAAAGCTCGACCCCTGAAATCATCATTAACGCAATTGTTGAACATGTAAAATCCGGACAACTAAAGCCGGGCGACAAGTTGCCGACGGAACGCGATATGTCACAAATGTTTGGTGTTGGCCGCTCGTCGATCCGTGAAGCCATAAAGGGCCTTGTCCTTTCAGGTTATTTAGAATCTGCCCAGGGGAAAGGCACCTTTATCAGAAAAGACCTTCCGATTAATGATCTGGATTTAAACCATCTTCAGAATACACTGATCGCCGAGCGAATCGTTGAGTTAATGGAGCTCAGACAAATTCTGGAATGCAATGCGGTCAAACTGGCTGCCGAACGGGCGCTCGCGAAAGATATCCAGAGAATCACGCGAGCGCTGGCGCGCATGCAGGCTTGCCAGGCAAATGTTCAGGAATTTTATGATCCGGATTTTGAATTTCATGTGGCCATTGCAGAGGCAACCCACAATGAGATGATCAGTGAAATGTTGAAGCTGATCATTGAAAAATCTCATGAATACTATCAAAAATTTATGTCGGATCGATTATGCCCACCGGAGCAGGCGATTGTAACCGCTCAACGAATCGTTGATTGCCTCAGGATCGGTGACGGCCCCAAAGCGTCCGACTACATGAAAGCCCATTTAGGTCTGGTAGAAATCGAGCTGCAGCGGGTTTCCGAAACCCGAAGATAAATCCTCCCCGTCTGAATACGGATTTTTTGAAAGGAGTAGCACAACATGCAATGGTATCAGTTTCTGACAGACCAGCAGGTGGCGCAAGTTCATGAAACCTCTGTGCAAATCCTGGAAACGGTGGGCATTGATTTTCGTTACCCGCCGGCGCTGGAGATTTTGAAAAAGGGAGGAGCGAAAGTCGATGGTGAGCGGGTGTTTTTCCCGTCGCAACTGGTCGAAGCGCAAATTAAAAAAGCGCCAGCTGAATTTACGCTTTATGGGCGCAACGCCGATGTCGATGTGGTGCTGGGGGGTGACCATATGGCCTATATTCCGGGTTATGGCGCTCCTTTTGTCACTGATCTGGACAATGGCAGGCAGGAAGGCAGCCTGCAGGATTTTGAAAATTTTGTTAAACTCACCCAGGCCAGTCCCCATCAGGACATTTGCAGCGGCATGGTCATCGAACCCAACGATGTGCCCCATGAAACCCGGCATGCGCGCATGATTTACGCGGCCATGAAATATTCTGAAAAACCCTTTATGGGCAGCGCCATGGGGGCGCAGGGCGCTAAAGACAGTATCCAAATGGCGTCCATTCTGTTTGGCAGTCAAGACCAGCTGGCCGAAAAACCGCGCATGATCAGCATTCTGTGCTCATTGACACCCCTGGTTTATGACGAGCGCATGCTGGGGGCGATTATCGAGTATGCTCGTGCCGGCCAGCCCCAGTTGATTTCATCACTGGTGATTGCCGGTGCTACCGGACCCACCACAATGGCCGGAACACTGGCGCTGCAAAACGCGGAAATCCTGGCGGGTATCGTATTAACCCAGCTGGTGCGTGAAGGCGCGCCGGTCATTTATTCGGGCGCTTCTTCAAATGCTGAAATGCGAAGCGGCGCTCTGACGATTGGCTCTTCTGAGATGGCGATGCTTGCGGCTGACACTGCTCAGATGGGCCGTTTTTATAAGCTTCCTGCGCGTTGCGGCGGTGCGGTCAGCGATGCCAAGTCCCCCGATGCCCAGGCCGCTTATGAATCCATGATGAGTCTGCTAATGGCCCATGTCAGCGGGGCCAATATTGTACTGCATGCAGCCGGGGTCCTCGAGTCCTATAATTGCATGTCCTATGAAAAATTTATCATGGATGATGAAATCTGCGGCATGGTCAAAAGAATTCGAAAAGGATACCGAGTCAACGCGGATACCCTGGGTTTGGATGTCATCAAAGAAGCCGGGCCCGGCGGTCATTTCCTGGATAAGGATCATACCCTCACGCACTTTCGAACGGAATTTTATCAACCCAAGTTGTTCGATCGCGACAATTTTGAAAGCTGGTTCGCCAAAGGGTCTCCCCATAGCATGGAAACGGCGAGTAAAAAATTTAAACAAATCCTGGAAGCCTATCAAGCACCAGAGCTGCCGGCCGATGTCGATAGGGATTTACAAAAATTCATCGCAAAAGTAGGATAGGATACCCCGGTTGGGTTTTATCTCTTTGCGCATTGGCGCACTTTACTTCCACTGAGCCTGCATGTGATCCAGTTCATTGAGCACATCCTCAGGCAGCGGAGCGGGCTGATGCGCCATGGCCTCCCGGGTAAGTTCCCGCAGACGCTCATCAAACTGTTTGCCGCCCATCTCTTTCCACTGGTCATAAACCGATCGATCAAAAAGCTTCGAATATCTGACCTCGCGAAAATGTTCCATAGTATGCTCTTCCTGCAAATAGTGGCCGCCGGGTCCGACCTGATCGATCAGATCAATGGCCAGGGTTTCTCCAGTTACCGGCAGCCCCTGCATGTATTGATTGACACTATGAAGGATTTCATTGACCAGCACCATAAAGGCCGGCGATACCAATGATCCATGGTCCATCCAACTGCTGCAGTCGTGGACCAGGCCGGATCCAATGGCTGCGGAACTGAGGCACTGAAAGGTCGCTTCGGTGGCCGCTTGAGGATCACAGAACTTGGCATCGGTGCAACCGGCTGTGCCGAAAAAGGGGAGCTCGTAAAATTGTGCCATCTGCGCCATGGCGCCGACCATCAGGCTCATTTCCGGTGCGCCATATGAGAAAATCGAGGTTTGCATGTCCATGATGGTTGTAAAGGCACCGTATATAAACGCAGCTCCCGGGCGTGCCGCCTGGGCCAGCACCAGACCGCTTAAGGATTCAGCACTCCCCTGTACGATCGTACCGGCAAAAGTGGCCGGAGCAGAACCGCAGGCCTGGGGTGCCGGAAAATTGATCAAGGGGATACCGTGTTCAACGGTAAACAGCATTTTATCTACGGCCGGATCATAATACTCCAGAGGTGAAATCGGCTCCGAATATTGAACAATCGTCGGTGCTTTTGCAAAATTTTCCTTACCGCCACAGATGAGCAACGCCATTTCATAAATGTCGCGCTCACTATCGGCATCTTTGCAGCAAAAGACCAGTGGTTTTTCGCAATAGGTCAATGCCTGGCGTACAATTACGCGGTCGGCGATGTCAGGCGGTTGATCATCGGCCATTCCAATGATCATGGACCAGTCAAAATTGGGTAATGCGTCGGCCAGGGTAGCGGTGACGCGACAGTGCTCGCTGGTAAAGCGCAAGCGCTCATCGGTGATGGGATCCAGATAATCAATGCAGTCCAGGCTCGGTCCAAACCAGGAGTTGTCGCCTTCCAGGATAACGGCACGTTTGCCGTCACGATTCCCCAAAACCAAACGCGACGGTGCTTTGCGAATGGCGTCTTCTACAAGCCAGGCCGGTATGCGCACCCGCTCCCCTTCCACTCTGGCACCGGCCCCGTCAAGCAATTCCAGGCCCCGCGGATGCGTCATCTTCACGCCGGTGCGCTCTAAAACTTCCAAAGTCGCCATGTGGATTTGCTTGATTTGGTCCTCATTGATCACCTGCAGTTTGGGTTTAAAATTTAACTCAGGGGTGCGCGTGCTCATCTTTTAACCTCCTTTTGGTTTATCTGAAAGTGCGCAAATGCGATCCGGAAGTCTCAGGCCGCTGCTTTAAAGAACAAAATTGTTTCTCTGAACTTAGCCTTCCTGACGGGGCTGGCGATTACTGCCATCAGAAAGTTTCGGATTCCCGACGCCCCGCGCTAAAATTCGCTGCATGGAGCCTTCGGTGCTTATTTCCACTGTTACCTGAGGGTCAACGACCCCGGCGGCGGCGGCACTTTTCTGAGCGAGCGCAGTTACTGTTTTTTGTGCATAGGATATCGCATCGCCATCATCTGGAAAGCAGGTATTTTGTCCATCGATTTGTACCACATATGTGCGGGCGATTTCGGTTTCCCGGGGATAGACCAGTGCCTCTTTGGCGACGATTACCGAACCGGCCACCGCACCGACGGCATTGGCCACCGGCGCATGATCCGGCAAAATAAATCGGGTATTCAGGTATTCGGCGACTTTTTTAATAAATATTTGTGCAGGTGCACCAATACCGATAATCGGATAACAGCTGGCCATTGTAACCGCCAGGTAGGGATTTGTTCCGCTTAGGGCTTCACGGACAAACCAGCGCCCCCACGATCCGGCTACGTGTTCCGGCAATTGCGTCTCACTGACCTGGCGCGCCAGAAAGACGATGGATTCTTTGACCATGGTAACGACAATCGAATCAAGGGTCTGTTCCACGAAGCGGCTCTGATTTTTAGCGTGCACGGCACAGGCATAGTCTACCGCGCACCGGGCCGCTGCCACACACCAGATATCCATCTGGCCGGTTACATGCAGAAGATCGGTGGGGGTCAGGGTCGCGTGTTCGATGACGCCCTGTCGGATTAACGAATCCGCATTCAGCTGTAGCGCATGATAGACATCCATTTTTTTTAGCAATTGCGTAAGACTCAGCGGGCCGTCTGCAAGCTGGGCGATCAATTTATGATGGTTCGCATTTTCGATTGTCTGTTTTTGAGAACTCATTTTTTTGGCTAAAAACCAGTACTCGATATCGGTCGCCCGCCGCTCGAGTTCTCCCTTTTTCTTGAGGCCACGAATTTCTTTTTCAACCTGCGGGAAGCGGGCGGCCAGCAGCGCCAGCGGCACCACGCGTTCCGGCCCTACTTGAACCTTGTCGCCGACATCGAAGGTAATCCGGCTGTCACAGCCCATGGCCGCGGTTCGAATACGGGCGGCTTCGACTGCGGTCTCAAAGGTGCCCACCCGGGCGCCGCCTTCTGAGATGGTCATCTTGAAATTATCCAGCAGGGCCATATCGGTGGTTGTGCCGCCCACATCGATGACAAGCGCGCTGCCGTGTCCTGAAAGAAAGCGCCCTCCAATAGCACTGGCGGCCGGGCCTGACAGGACGGTTTCCACCGGCTTGTGGACAGCCTCCTTGTAAGGCATCAGGGAGCCATCACCTTTGACGATCATCAGCGGCGCCCGGATTCCCTGGGCGATCAGAGATTTGCGCACGGCTTCAATAAACTCCTGCATGACGGCCACCAGCGAGGCATTCAAGCAGGCGGTGGTGGCGCGCTTGATGGAATCGAGTTTTTTTGAAAGCTGGTTTCCCAGCACCACCGGCAAGGCGCACATGTTGCGGACCTTCATCAGGGCCTGCTCTTCGTGGGAAGGGTTCAGGGGGCTAAAGTAGCTCGAAATGGCGAGGGCATCTACTTCTGCTCGATGTTGTGCGACCCAGGCCTCTATACGCAATAGATCAAGGGGTTCTTTTTCCAGGCCCTGGGTGGTGTGACCGCCGCTGAAGTGCGCGAAGTGGCGGGTGGGTAATTTAGACGCGAGATGATAGGTGGCCATCAACTCACGGTCATAGCCGATCAGCATCAGCCCGACCTTGCGTGTTTTGCCTTCGGCAATGGAATTGGTTGCCAACGTACTGGAAATTCCCACCAGTCTGACCCTGGCGGGGTCCGCGATGCTGAGTTCTTTGAGGGCTTTGTTTATTCCGCGGGCAAGGTTGTCTCGGGTGGTCAGTGTTTTGCTGAAAGCCAGAACTTTGCGGGAGCGGTAGTCCAGCAGGACCGCATCGGTATAGGTGCCGCCCGTGTCAATTCCGATGACATATTCGCCTGATGGGTCCATTGTTCTACCTTGTACGAGTCATTTCGATTCGCCTTGTCGGGGGGGTGGCCCCTGAAACGACTCGATTTCATTCTCTAAAGGCCGCAGGTGGGTTTGCGCAAAATGGTTCGAGCCGGACGGGTTGGGGCGTCGATCCGCCCGGCTCTTTAAAGGTGGCTGGTTGATGTCAAATAGTGAATAACTAGAAGCTCTAGTCTGCTTTCTTTTCAGCCGCTGCCTTTTTAGCCTCGCGTGTTTCGGCCGCCTTCAGAATTTCTTCAATTTTTTTCTGTGCATCCTGCGGCACCTTGGATATGGGGCCTTCGAAGTTGGCAATGATGTCACGGGCCTTTGCGATGACCCGGTCTCTCATCGTGGTCTGTCCCTGGCCCGCCCAGTCGTCGTAATTTTGTCGGTCCATCAGGGTGGGCGTCCAGTGGGCAGCTGCGTGTTTTTTGGTGTGATCTCTGTCAAGATAATCGCCGCCTGGCCCCACCTGACAAATTTCTTCCACGGCCAGGGTCTCTTCGTTGACGTCGATGCCCTTTGCGACCACATGGCTCATACCGATCTGTTCATCCGCCATCACCAGCTGGAGCACGGAGCCAGTCATGCCCGATTCGAAGTATCCGACATCGTGAATGAAGTTCGCTCCGCTGAGCATGGCCGAATGCACCGAGGTGGCCGCTTCGATGGCACCCTGCACATCCAGGGTCTTAGTATCGGTACAGCCGGCTGTTGAAAACATCGGCAATCCCGCATATTGTGCCATCTCGGTCAGCGCTGCGCTCATCAGACTCAGTTCCGGTGACCCGTACGCGTAGACCGAATATTGCATATCCATAATGGACTGAACACCGCCCATGATCACGCAGGTGCCGGGGTTGAGCAGCTGGGCGACCACTACGCCGAGCATTGATTCGGAAAAGGCACACACCAGCTGACCGGCGTGGGTGGCCGGTACGGTGGCGCCGCCAATACAGCAGGGTGTGTATACCTGGGGAATGCCGTGCTTGGCGTTGTACATGAGTTTGTCCATGGCGTGAAAGTCGCTTAACAGCGGTGAGATCGGTTCGCCGTAAAAAACGTAATTGGGGCATCGTTTAAAGGCTTCTTCACCACCGGCCATGGCGATAGCGATCTGGTGAATGTCGCTGCAGGTATCGCGGGTGTAGGACCAGGATAAAATGGGTTTGGTGGTGTTTTGAATCATCTCGGCAAACTCATATACATCTGCCAGGGAGACCGTCACATCACTGATCGTGCCCAACGATTGCACAAAACCGATGTTTGGCAGGGCCTCACAGACCCGGGCCACCACGGACGCGTCGTTTCTGACATACTTGCGGCGCTCCAGCGTATCGGGGTCGGTATAGTTCGGCGGTGTGGGGCCGGGGCCGAACTGCACCTGGTTTTTTTCGATACGGGTTTTACGGGTACCGTCCCAGCTCTGGACGATCGTCACCGGCGGAACAGTCGCCAGGGCATCCATAATCAAATTTTGCGGAATCCTGACCGTTATGTCATCAATCAAAGCCCCGTGCTCTTTAAGCAGCTCACGGGCTTCCTCGTGGTGCAGGTGCACACCGGTATCGCGAAGGGTTTCGATCATTCCTTCGAAAATTCTTTGTTTCTGATCCGGTGATAAGATGCCAAACTGTGCGGTTTGGTTGACTGTCTGATTGGTTCGCGTGCTCATTCTCAACCCTCCTTTTTGTCCGCCAGGCTGATGATTTTGTTCATCTCCTGAATTAACTTGTCGTCCAGCGGTTCAGGCTGGTGGGCCTCCAATAGGCGGTCTACTTCGGGTTTGAGCCGATCCTGGTAAGTTTTACTGCCTGCGTCTGTCCAGGTTTCAAAGTTTGAACGATCAATTATGGTCGGCTGGAACCAATCGCGGAAGTGGTCAAAGGTGTGGTCATGACTCAAAAATTCACCACCCGGCCCGATTTCTTTGAGAATGTCTAACGCCAGGCTTTCATCCGTGACGTCTATCCCTTTTCCGATTTGTTTGACCATCGCGATGATTTCGTCACACATGACCAGGCTGGCCAGTGATCCGGTTAATCCGCCCTCGAGGCTGCCCGCATGGTGGACCAGGTTGGTTCCTGCCATGAAGCCGTTGTAGACACTCATCACAGACTCTGAGGCGGCCTGTTCGTCAACAATCTTTGAATCCGTGCACCCTCCGGGTGCGGAACTCAAAAGTCCCAACCACTTGTAAACTTCGCTAATAGCGGCCGAAGCCAGGTGGAGCTCGGGGGATCCGAAATAAAATGTTTTCTTGTTTGCATCCATGACTGTTTGAATGCCGCCTAATACCAGGGGCATCCCGGGCTTTTGCAGGTAGCTCAGTACGACCGCCAGAAGACAGTCAGCCAGGGTTTGCACCAGTACGCCGGCAATGGTGGCCGGAGCGGTCACGCCCAATCCGGAACATGGCGAATATACCGCCGGTATACCTTTCTGCGTGGCAAATAAAAGACGGTCCACCATTTCCTTATGGTACACCAGCGGTGATTCCGACTGAATATAGGTCGCAAACAGGGGGTTTAAGCGAAACTCATTTTCACCGCCGCGTATCAGACAGGCCATTTTCCATTGATCCTTCAATCCGTCAACATCGACACCGGTGACCACCAGCGGCTTGGTACAGTTTTTGATCATGGCCATAAATTGATGCCGGTCATATGTTTTCGGATTTGGCGCGTCTGAGACCACACCATACGACATGCAAAAATCAAAGCGAGGCAGTGAATCAACGATTTTAGCGGCAGCTGCCACATCCGCAAATGTGCACGGGCGACGTTCGCCGGAGTTGATGTCGTACACAAAAGTGGCATCGGCCCCGCTTCCAAAAGCCACTTCGTTTTTTTGGAGCTTGATCGAGCGGTTTCCGTTGCGATCCGTCAGGGCCGCTTTAGAAGGGCTGCTTTGCAGTGCTTGTTCTACCAGGGAGGTGGGAATCCGAACGCGATCATTGTCTGTGACGACCGCATCACTTTTTTCAAAATTTTGCAGCGCCTCCGGGTGACGTATCCGGGCCCCGGAAACCTCTAAAACGTCCAGGGCCGCAAAATAAATTTGTTCGATTTGATCGTCGGTCAAAATTTGGAACATCGTTGTACCATAGGCCTGTTGATTCATTTTGATGAGCATTGTTTTTTCTAACATGGGTCGATCTCCTATTTTGCTTTTTTAAAACAGCGGCCCGAGGCTATGGGTACCACAAATTTTTTTGTAAAAACCGGGCGTGTTTACAAACCCAGCAGCTCCTTTCCGGTATCAACAGCGCTGGCGGCATTTGATGCATAAGCGTCGGCGCCGATTTCTTTTGCATATTCAGCTGTCACCGGTGCCCCGCCAATCATAATTTTGACCTGGTCCCTGATGCCCGCCTCTTTAATGGCATTGATGGTTTCGCCCATTTTGGGCATGGTGGTGGTTAACAGCGCCGACATCCCAAAGAGCTCGGCCTTGTGATCCTTTAAGGCATCAACAAACGCCTGTGGTTCCTGATCGATGCCCAGATCGACAACCTCAAAGCCGGCGCCTTCGAACATCATGCCCACTAAGTTCTTTCCGATGTCATGCAAGTCGCCCTTGACGGTGCCGATCACCAATGTGCCGGCGGTCTTCACACCGGATTCCACCAGCAGCGGTCGCAAGATTTCCATGGCCCCATGCATGCATTTGGCACACCGTAACACCTCCGGAATAAACATCTCATTGGCTTTAAAGCGCTGTCCCACGACATCCATGCCGGCCAGCAATCCCTGTTCCAAAATATCCTGGGGCGATAGGCCCCCGTCCAGGGCTTCTTTTGTAAGGTCTGTAACCTCGTCCACTTTACCGGCGATCAAAGACTCTGCCATTTTTGCGAATAATTCACTCATGATCTGTGCCTCCTTTGCGAAGAATATATGGGAAAGAAAAATCGGTTCGGTTTGAATATCCCGGTAAGACCGCAAAAACTTCCTGACCGTGGCAATCTATAATATACTGATTTGACAATCAAGCATGCAAACAAATTCGATACGGCCGGAATCCTAAAAAATCTCCGGGTGGCTATTTTTTGGCAAATTCTTCTTTATATAGATTAAACAGGATATCATTTTCGCGATACGCCTGTTCAATTTTTTCCTGGTGCTTTTTAAGTCGGACACCATTGCGGCTGGCCAGTTCGAGAACCAGATAGTTGATGACGCAGGAAATCGTGGTTGGATTTCCGATAAAAGGAATGTTTTTTGACGGCGCCACCAGCGACAGATGGCCGAATTGAATCAACGGACACAGCGCGCTATCGGCAATCACAATCAGGCTCAGTCCGAGGCGACGAACCATTTTGCCCAATCGAATCAGTTCATTCGGGTAGCGTGTTGTCGCGATGATGATCACCAGGCTTTCCGGTGATGCGATCGTCAGCCAGTCGATGGCGGTGCTGTCGCTGCCTTTTAGTATCTGGACGTTGGAACGAATCTTGGTCAAAGACCATCCCAAATAGTAAGCAAAGGTAAAGGAAAGACGGGATCCAATGACATAGATGGAATTGCTGGTTTCAATCAGATCAATCATTTTTTTGAGTGCATCCATATCGACGGTTTCAAGAAATAGTTTAAGATTTTCCATTTCTTCAAACACCACGCGGCTGAGGCGATCTGCGCCCGCCGGCTGCAAGCCCGACAGGTCTGTGCGGTCCAGCATCGTCAGCTCGGTGTCCACAAAATCCCTTAACGCCTGCTGGAAGGCACCATAACCTTCGTATCCCAGCTGACTGACGAAACGGACCACCGTCGCTTCGCTGACCTGGCAAGTTTGCGCCAGTTCCTTGGTTGTCATAAAGACCGCCTTGCGGGGATTTTCAAGAATATAGTTTCCCAGGATCCGGGCTTTGGGTGTTAAGGCATGCTGTTGTTCGACAATGCCCTGCATTGTCGGATGTGATGGTTGATTTTTCATGATAAGACGCTGAAATGAAATAAAAACGGTCAAATTAGGCAAAAATTATAAAACAGGCCGCATAAATCGCCCACGATCAAATGGAGACGTAGCATTAATCGGGCTTGATGATTGAAATCCTATCAAAAATTGAGTCTCTTTGGCAGACAGGCAGAAGATGCTCGTGTAAAATTTCCATCCTTTTGAAAATAAATAAATACCATAATATTATCAGATAATTATATAAAATAATCTATTATTAATCTCGATTAAAATAGGTTGGAATTGATGTAATAGCAAGATTTTTTTTGGATTGTCAACCCATTTTGAAATGATTTGCTTCATTTTTTATTTTTTTCTTGACAGATTTTGTTTCATTATCATAAATAGTGTCAAATTTGAAGGATTGCCCAATCCCCTGCGAGCAGAGCCAATTGGGTAACAACTATTTGAAATTTCAATAACAAATTCTATAACGCATCATCATTAGAGGGAGTTTTTATGATTGGAAAGGTCAAACCCCTGTGGGGGGAAAAGGCGTCGCTCAAGTCAAATTATGATGCGGTTATCATCGGGGGCGGCCTGCATGGACTGGCCGCAGCCTATTTTTTGGCGCGGGATCACGGTATCAAGGATGTGGCCGTCATTGAAAAACGCTATCTGGGATTCGGCGGATCCGGGCGCAATACGGCCATCGTGCGGGCCAACCAGCGCACCCAGCAAAATGTCCCCCTTTACAAGGAAGCCCTCGATCTCTGGCCCATTCTCACGAAAGAACTCGATTATAATTTGATGTTTTTCAATTGCGGCAACCTGAACCTGATGCATAGCGAGGCCGCCATGAATACGGCGCGCATGAATGTGGCCACCGCGCAGTTTCACGGAGTGGAAAGCCATTTGATCGATGCCAAACAATGCAAGGAAATGGTTCCGGCCCTTAATATCTCGCCGGACATCACCTATCCGATTTTTGGCGCGATGTATCATCCACCCGGCGGTATTTTACGCCATGATGCGATCGTCTGGGGATTGGCCAAAGGGGCTGCCAAACAGGGTGTACACATCCATCAGCAAACTGAAGTGACCGGCATCGGTGTTGAAAACGGCAAAGTCGTTTCGGTTGAAACGGACAAGGGCCAGATAAAAACACCGAGGGTGCTGAACGCCGCCGGTGGGTATTCGGCTGCGCTGTCGTATCAAATGCTGGGCATCAAGTTGCCGATCAGTGTGCTGACCATTCAGGCCATGGTGACCCAGCCGTTGAAACCCATATTAAACCATGTCGTCTCATCCGGTGCTTATCATGCCTATGCGAATCAGACGCTTAAAGGTGAAATCGCCACCGGTGCCCACATGGATGCCTGGCCCAATTACACAACGCAAACCACTGCCTATTACATCAAACATCAGGCCGAAGCACTTTCAGAGATGCTGCCCTGCTTAAGAGGGGTCAAATTTATGCGCCACTGGGGCGGCCTGGCGGACATGACACCGGACATGGCGCCCATCATGGACGGCAACGACCCCATCGAAGGCTATTACATGGATTGTGGCTGGGGATATTTTGGTTTCAAATCCTGCGCCGCCGCCGGCAAGTATATGGCCCAATATATGGCCAGCGGGGATTGTCCCGCAATGCTCAAACCCTTCAACCTGCGTCGCTATGAACAGCATCGTCTGATGGGAGAGACGGCGGCGCTTGTGAATTATAC
>CAZJHF010000016.1:12504-20996 GCA_964545505.1 uncultured Desulfobacterales bacterium
ACAAGTGCCTAAAATGCCTAAAATGACTAAAGTGCCTAAAGTTAAGGAATTCTGTCCTTTTTATAAAAGATAGAGCGCAGCGACTCCAACACTTTAGGCACTTGCCACTTTAGTTCACTTTAGCTCACTTAAGGAGATGACATCATGGCATTAACCCTGACCTGTCCCGTATGCGGCAAACGCAACGGTTATGAATTTCGCTACGGCGGTGAAGAAAAAGGGCCCCGGCCGGATGAAGCCGATCTTTCGCCCCAGGCCTGGTGCGCTTATGTGCACCTGAACCAATGTGTGGCCGGAATCCAGGAAGAATGGTGGTGCCATAAAGATGGCTGTGGTGTTTGGTTTAAGACCCACCGCGACACGACCTCTAACCTTGAGGTGGATAAACCGGAGGCGCAATCATGAAACGGCTGGAAAAACTGTCCACCCTGCGGATTAATCCTGGGAAAAGCCTGAATTTCAAATACAAGAACAAAAAGCGCAAGGGACTGAGCGGTGATACGGTTGCAACCGCCCTTTATGCCAGCGGTATTCGCATCTTTGGGCGTAGTTTGAAATATCATCGTCCGCGGGGTCTCTACAGTCTGGATGGCGAGAGCAGCAATACCTGCATGCAGGTCAACGGGGTCCCCAATGTATGTACGGAGACGACGCTTCTGGCAGACGACATGCAGGTTAAAGCCCAAAATGTGGCGGGTTCACCGGAAACGGATCTGAAGGGTTTCATGGATAAACTGGACTGGGCGATGCCGGCCGGTTTTTATTACCGCACGATGCACAAGCCGGCCCGCATCTGGCCGATTGCCCTCAAACAGGTGCGCAAGGCTGCCGGACTGGGGAAAATTTCGGCCAAATTCCAAATGCCCGGTACCTACGATGAAATTTATCCCAAAGCCGATGTGTGTGTCATCGGCGGGGGACCGGCGGGCATGCAGGCGGCTATGGCTGCTGCTGAAAACGGTCTGCGGGTTATTCTCCTGGAATCCCGTCCGTGGCTGGGCGGCTTTTTTGACTACCGCACGGCGCAAAATGGCGCCGGGGTATCACTGGCCCAAAGCGCCCGGCAGATGGCGCAACAGCTTGAACAAAAATCAAATGTCCGCGTACTCAAGCAAGCCGCAGTGGTTGGCGTTTATAATAATAATCTGGTGACCGCATTTCAGAAAGGGGCTGGCAGCGATCATTTTGATGAGCGCTATCTTGAAATCCGGGCCACCAGTGTTGTTGTGGCCACCGGCTGCATCGAACGTCCGCTGCTTTTTGAAAACAACGAGCGTCCCGGTGTGATGCAGATCGGCTGTGCCCATCGATTGGCGCATACCTATGGGCTGCTCCCCGGTAAACAGGCTGTCTTCAGCATCGGGCATGATTTGGGTTTGGAAGCCGCGCTGGATCTGTTTGACCTGGGCCTTGAGGTTACCTGTGTGGCTGACATCCGCGAAGACGGCCAGGACCCCGCCCTGCTCGAAGAACTGCAGCAGCGCAATATTCCACTTTTAAGAGGGTGGGTCGCCACCCGCGCCCATGGTAATAGTACGCTCAACAAAATATCGCTGGCCACGCTCACCGGAACCCTCGAAAAAGAGTTTGCCTGTGACCTGCTGGTGGCCTCAGCCGGGATGACACCCCTGACCGGCCCGCTTTCACTGGCCCAGGCCAAGCTGGCCTATGAGCCCTATACCGGTTTTTTTATGCCCCAGCAGCTGCCCGCCAACGTACAGGTCGCCGGCCGGATGCTGGGACTGAACCATCCGGCTTCAATTGAGGCCTCGGGACAGTTGGCCGGCATTTTGGCAGCCGCTGATTGCGGTGCATCCGTTGACAACCGGCTGAAAGAAGCCCGCGAAAACCTCAATCAATTACCGGGTCCGGATCCGGGCTGCAAACTGGTGACCGCCCCGGTTCAGGGCCGCAAAACCTTTATCTGTTTTGATGAAGATACGACGGTTAAAAACGTGAAACAGGCCCTGGCAATGGGTTTTGATGCCACCGAACTGATTAAGCGCTTTACGGCCGCCGGCACCGGCCCGGGTCAGGGCGGCATCCCGGGCCACAATCTTCCGCTGTTTGTGGCCCAATACCATGGCGATACCACAGCGACGGCCATGCCAACCACCGTGCGAGTGCCCCTGGTGCCCACTTATATTGCCACCTATGCTGGCCGCAATCATGATATGTGCAAACGCACACCGGTCCACGATTCCCAGAAAACCGCCGGCGGTGTCATCCGGCGAATTGGCGTCTGGGAGCGGGCGCGCTATTTTTCCAAGGATTTGAGTTGTCGTAAGGAAATCGAAAATGTGCGTACGAACGTGGGCATGCTGGATGCTTCTACGCTGGGCAAATTCAGGCTCTGGGGTCCCGATGCCTTAAAGGCCCTGCAGCGGGTTTATGTCAGCGACATGTCCAGCATTGCCAGCGGTAAAGTCAAATATTCGGCCATGTGCAACGAAGACGCCTGTATTATCGATGACGGTGTGGTGGTTCAACGGGGTGCAAACGATTATTATTTTACCACCTCAACCGCCCGGGCGGGCGTCACGGCGGAATGGATCCGCTATCACACCCGCTATGATGGCTGGCGGTTTCACATGGTCAATCTGACCGACGCCTTTGGCGTGATCAACATCGCGGGGCCCAACGCGCGCAAAGTGCTTAAGAAAGTCACCGATGCGGATGTTTCCCACGCGGCCTTTCCGTATGCCGGCTATCGTGAATTTATAATTAACGATACCATTCCGGTCAGATCCATGCGGCTGGGGTTTGTGGGTGAGCTTTCCTTTGAGCTGCATGTTCCCGCTTCCTATATGCAGAGCCTGTGGGATGTGCTCAGCAAAGCCGGTAAAAAATTGGGTATTCGGAATTTCGGGCTGGAAGCCCAGAATGTGTTACGCATGGAAAAAGCCCACCTGATTATCGGTTCCGAATCCGAGCAGCGGACCACGCTTCACGATGTCGGCCTCGGTTTTCTGTGGGATCACAACAAATCCGAGGCCAAAACCGTGGGGGCCGTGGCGTTGCGGCAGACCGAGAATCAGGAGGGACGTTTTAAGCTGGTGGGATTTAAGATGGAGGATCCAGCCCGGCCCCCGAAAGATGGATCCATCATTGTGGACAATCGCATCAGAGGCTATGTGTGTATTGCGCGCCACAGTTTTCCGTTGAAGGAACCTGTCGGGTTGGCGCTGGTGGAAGCGCAGCTGGCCGAGGAAGGCACGCGCCTGCAAATCTATGAGGATGAGTGCAACGGTCAGCACATTTACGCAACGGTGGTACCCACCCCCTTTTACGACCCTGAAGGCAAACGGTTAAGGATGTGAGGCAAAAATGGCTGTTAAAATTAAGCGGCGTTCTCCAGTATCTTTTCCAGGAAAACCCTTAAAAACTGAGCTTCGCGATCATTGGACTGTGGTGCTGGAATATGAAGCCGAAGGCAGCGGCCCCCGGGTGATCGATTTAAGTCATCGGATGCGGTGGGATCTTCAGGACAGCGATATTTCCCGGCACCGGCCGTGGGGCCTGAACATCCCGGATACACCCGGTCGGTGCGTTTTTGAAAATGGCGTTTTGATCAATCGCATGAATCAGACCCAGGCATCGATCTGGCATTTATCCGGAGATAACCGCTCTTTGCCAGATGATCCGGCTTTTACGGATGTATCCGATGCGACCGTGTTTCTGGCGCTGCTCGGCAAGGATATTTTTGCGATAACTGAAAAGTTAACCGCCCTCGATTTTGTTGATCCTTTAAATGAAACGCCGTTTTTACTGCAAGGGCCGTTTTCACATGTCCCCTGTCAGATTGTCGTTCTGGGAAATGCACCGCAAAAATCGGCCCTTCTTTTGACCTGTTCGAGGGGATATGCTCAGGTTATGTTAGCGGCGATTCTTGAAGCCGGGGAAGAATTTGAGCTCCAGCCGGCCGGCGAAAGCGCCTTCAGTGATTGGGTGAATAAATGATCCGGTTGGACGGACACTGCTGAAAAGAGGATGCCATGAACCTGGAAGACAGGATACGGACTATGCTCGATGAACAGAAAATTTCTTACGAAGTGTTTGAGCACGAGCCGGTTTTCACCAATCCGGCCATGGCAGAAGCGCTCAACGTCAGCGAGGCCGAAACGGTAAAGTCGCTGGTGTTAAAGACCAAGGAAGGCCGGATGATCGTTTTGGTTTTGCCGGGCAACAAAAAGGTGGACTGGAAAAAGGCCGCTGCCGGGGCCAAAACCAAAAAAGTTTCCTTTGCCAAACCCGAAGAAGTCAGCCCGGCGGTGGGTTGTGAGGTGGGATGCGTGCCGCCCTTCGGGCACCTGACGACTTTGCCGGTTTATATGGATCCGGATTTGATCAAAAAAAATTTCGTATACTTCAACCCGGGCGTTCACGACAGGTCTTTTAAAATAAAGGCCTGGGACCTAAAAAAGCTTTGCAATCCATCCCTCATTTGACTTAGTTTAAAAATTTATCAATATTAAAATAGAATTTTAATTATTCGATGAATCCAAAATTCGCATTTTTATATCCGAAATCAATAGAGGAGGGTTATCATCATGACAAAAAAATATGATGCCATTATCATCGGTGCAGGTGTCATCGGCGCTCCCATCGCTTATGAGCTGACAAAGATGGGCTATAGGACGCTGAACATCGACAAACTGGCCGATGCGGGTGAAGGATCAACCGCTGCATCGTGTGCCATCGTGCGAGCGCATTATTCGACAGAAGACGGTGTCGCCATGGCCTACGAGGGATTTAAATACTGGCTGGACTGGGAAAATTATCTCGACCATGTCCGAGACGAAAAAGGCCTGGCCAAGTATATGAATACCGGTTCCATACTGATAAAATCCCAGGGGCACGACTGGCGCAAGGTCAAAACACACTATGACAGTGTCGGCGTTAGCTATGAAGAGTGGGACAATGAGAAAATCAAAGAAATGGTACCGGTTTATGATATGCACGAGAACTGGCCCGTCAGACGGCCCGAAGAGCCTGAATTTTTTAATGAACCGCAAAAAATGCTCGAGGGCGCCCTGTTTTGTCCGGAAGGTGGCTACGTCAACGACCCGGCACTTTCCACCCACAACGTTATGCGCGCAGCTGAAGCCAAGGGTGCTGAATTTATGTTCAACGCCGAGGTCGTCGCAGTCAGAAGCCAGGACAACCAGGTGCTGGGCGTAACGCTTAAGGATGGGACCGAAATCGATGCGCCGGTGGTCGTCAACGCGGCCGGTCCGCATTCATACAAAATCAATCAAATGGCCGAAGGGGTTTACGAGGGCTGCAACATCAAAACCAAGGCCCTGCGGCATGAGGTCATGCACTGCCCGTCTCCGGAAGGTTACGATTATCTGGATAATGGCTACCATACCTCCGACGGCGACATTGCCTGTTATTATCGTCCGGAAGTCGGCAACATGTTTTTGATCGGCAGTGAAGATCCGGAATGTGATCCGCAGGAGTGGGTTGATCCGGATGCGTTTTATGCCGGTAAAGGCGGCACCGGACGGGACAATCAGCTGACTGAAGCCCAATGGAAAGCCCAAACCTACCGCTGCGCCAAGCGGGTGCCCAACATGCAGATACCCAATCAGCCCCGGGGCGTCTGCGATCTTTATGATTGCTCCGACGACTGGATTCCGATTTACGACAAGTCCGATATGAAAGGTTTCTACATGGCCATCGGCACCAGCGGCAATCAATATAAAAATGCGCTGGTGGTCGGCACCATGATGGGCGAATTGATCGACGCCTGCGAAAAGGGCCTCGATCATGATAACGAGCCCTTTCAGTTTAAGTTTCACTATATCGGGCGAACCATCAATGTAGGTTTCTTTTCGCGTAATCGTGAAATCAACGAAGATAGCAGTTTCTCGGTGAACGGCTAGTCGCGCTGGAGGTGCCATACTGAAATTTTGAAGCAGGGCTTTATCCGTGCATGGTAAAGCCCTGTTTTGCATCAGTTCATCAATTAATCCAGAGGCCGGAGATCATAAGCCAAAAGAACCTCTGAACCTTTGAACCCTTACACCCTGAATCCTTGAACCAGGCGACCGACACCTGAAACCGGCTTAAATTATAGGATGGATTAAAGAGTGCTCCCAATGAAAATTTACGTATGCGTCAAACATGTGCCCGATTCGGCGGCAACGATTGCCATCAAGGGAACCAATCAGATCGATGAAAGCGTGACCTTTCTGCTAAATCCCTATGATGAACACGCTGTTGAGGAAGGCGTCCGTCTCAAAGCGCAGGCAGAAGGTTCAGAAGTGGTCGCCGTGGCCGTCGGTAAAGAAGCAGCCATCAATACCCTGCAATCGGTTCTGGCCATGGGAGCCGACCGGGCCATATTGGTCAAAACCGATGATCCGCCCGACAGCATCCTTGCGGCACGGGCCCTGAAAGCAGCCATTGAACAGGACGGCAAACCGGATATCATTTTCACCGGTAAGGAATCCATTGACAGCGAGGGCATGCAAACCATGTTCAGGCTTGCAGCCGCCCTGGACATGCCTGTTGCCACCAATGTGGTCGCTTTGTCAATTGACCGGAATAACGCCTTGGTGGAATCTGAATTGGAGGCCGGGGTCAGGCAATCGCTGGAAATGCAGCTGCCTTGCATCATCGCCGCCGGCAAGGGGTTGAACAAACCCAAATATCCAACTTTTATCGATATTCGCAAGGCTAAAAAAAAGGAAACCAAGCAAATCGATCTGGACAGTTTACCAATTGAAAAATCCGCCGCAAGTATGGAGATCCTGGAGTTGAAACCCGCCGTTGAGCAGCGGCAACCCACAGAACTCAAAGGGCCACCGGAAGAAGCTGTCCTGCAGTTAATTGAGGTGTTAAAAAACGAGGCAAAAGTCCTGTAAAAGAATCTAAAAAATGTATTTTGAATTGAGCCCGTTGCCCATACAGGACTGCAGCCTTGCTGAAAGAAATATTGATTATGGGAAAAATTGGTATTTTAATCGAATTAAAAGACGGCAAAATTAAGAAGTCCAATTTCGGGGTGATCACCCTTGCCCGCCGGCAAGAAAGTGAACGGTATGCGCTGATATTAAACGGTAATGCAGCAGCCTGTAAGGAACAACTTCAGCAATACGGCATTGAAAAAATAATTGATTTGACGTCCAGCGAGGGTCCCGTAAAGTGGAACCCGGTCAAATGGTCCCGGGCCATCATTGCCGCCATGGACCACTTTGACATAACCAGCCTTTGCGGGCTCACCAGCGGCCGGGGAAGGGATATACTGCCGCGGGTGGCCGCTTACCTCGATGCCCCCCTTGTTATGGATTGTGTCGATTTGAATTTGAAGGATCGTACGGTTAAAAAATCCCAGTTCTCCGGCAAGACCATTGCGACCATTAAAGTCAGCGGAAACCATTTTATATTTGGTATCCGTCCCAATGCCATCGATGCTAAGCCCGATCCGTGTGAAGCCGCGGTGATTCCTTTTCAGGCCGATTTTGCAAGTGAAGGCCTGGAGGTAAAGCAGCTCAAGCAGCAGGCCCATGGCGGCATCGACCTCACCGAGGCTGATATCATCATATCCGGTGGGCGGGGTATGGAAAATCCGGAAAACTTTGAAATCCTTTTCGAGTGTGCGCGCGTCATCGGCGCGGCGGTGGGTGCCTCGAGGGTTGCGGTCGATGCCGGTTGGGTGCCGCATACGATGCAGGTCGGGCAAACCGGGGCGACGGTGAGCCCCAAAGTCTATATCGCCTGCGGCATATCCGGGTCGGTACAACATTTTGCCGGCATGAAGACATCGGGCCTGATCATAGCCGTCAATACGGATCCGGAAGCCAGCATTACCAAAAATTGTGATTATTACATTGTTGAGGATTTGTTTAAAATTGTTCCCATATTGACCCGTCACTTAAAATTAGTTGTTGACGAGAATCAATTGACATAAGCTAAACAGAGATGAACGTTTATTTCACCATTAAATCTATTTTAGTTGGACTCGGGCTTTTGGCAAGCTTCGGGTTTTTTTTTCTCCTTTCGCAGCGTCTGATTCGTTTGATGACCCGTGTGGAGGGCCCCAACCCCCTTCCGACGGGCCGGTTATCTGAACGGGTTCAGATTTTTTTCAAAGAAATATTGCTGCAATCCAGAGTGCGCGAAAAACCTTTCTCCGGTCTGGCGCACGGCCTGATTTTTTTCGGCTTTATCGCCGTACTCCCGCATACGATGGAATTGATGATCGCCGGTATTTTCCCCGGATTCAGTTTTGCACGCATCGTCCCCGGGATATATGCATATTACGCTTCTATAGCAGACATCCTGGCCTTGCTGGTTCTCTTAGGGCTGGCCTACTGTGTCTACCGACGGGTACTCCTGAAACCCAAATATTTAACCGATGGGATAGACTCCCGGTTGATTTTGTTGTTTACGACCCTCATTATCGTTAGCTTTTTTTCAGTCAATGTCTTTCGAATTGCGCTCAACCCAGAGACGCTGCAGGATCTTGTGAGGAACAGGAACAT
>CAZJHF010000017.1:0-20984 GCA_964545505.1 uncultured Desulfobacterales bacterium
CACAGCAGGCGGTTCTCGCGCGCCAGGTAAAGCAGGTCGGCACTTTGATTATCATCCCCGTGCCCGCCTTTAATCAAGATGCTGCGGCTGCCATGGGCAGCCAATGCGCTGGCGGCGCTTTCAACATCTTGCCGGCTCTGGATAGTCTGTGCGGTAAGGACGACGGCCTCCGGCAGGTTGGGTGTCACGACCTCGGCCAGCGGCATCAAATACATCTTGATGGCCTCAACGGCGTCATCCTGAAGCAGTTTATCACCACTCTGGGCCACCATAACCGGGTCGAGCACGATTTTTTGGGCGCCGTGTCTTTTGAGTGCAGCAGCCACCGCTTCGATCAGCTCGGCTGAATACAGCATCCCGATTTTAATGGCATCAGCACCGATATCGCTCAGGACAGCATCGATTTGTTCGACGGCAAATGCCGGGGGGAGGGCGTGAATGCCGTTAACGCCCCGGGTATTCTGAGCGGTCAGTGCCGTAATGACCGACATTCCGTAACAGCCAATAGCTGAAAACGTTTTCAGGTCGGCCTGAATGCCGGCGCCGCCGCCGCTGTCGGAGCCGGCGATGGTCAGAACTTTACGATATCGTTTGGGGCTTTTTGGATTTTGAGCAGCTTCATTCATTTTTTTTGGCCCTAAAATGATCCCAGCCGGTCGGCGCTATGGGTTTGGTGTTGCCATCCGGATAGATGAGGGTGAGCTGTTTGTCCACGGTGACTTCACCAATGGCAAACAGCGGACTCTTAAAGGTCTTCTCAAAGTCACGTGCAATTTTTTCGGCGCGCTGCGGCGCTATCGTGCACAGCAGGGTATAATCCTCTCCGCCGGAAAGGGCGTAATCGACCGGATCAAAACCAAAGCGCGCGCAAAAATCTTTCAGGTGCGGTGAAATGGGTATTTTGTCGGCATACAGGCGCGCACCCACTTTGCTTTCCCGAGCAATGTGTCCCATATCGGAGCTCAAGCCGTCGCTGGTGTCGATGGCAGCGTGAACCCCCGACTGCCCGGCAAGAAAGCGGCCTTCTTTCAGATGGGGCTGCGGCAGATTATGGGCCTTAAGCAATGATTTGAGCCCCTGGGTGTCGGCGGCAATTTGATTGAGGATCAGATGCAGACCGGCCTTGCTATCGCCCAGAAATCCGGTTGAACATATGATATCTGCCGGCCGGGCGGCATCGCGGCATAGAATCTCTGCCTCCGGCGCAACGCCCTGGATGACGATATTGATGATAAGGTCTATTTTCGAGCGGGTGGTATCGCCGCCGAGCACATTGACGTCGAATCCGGCAGCCAGATCCCTGATGCCATTGTAGATGTCATCCAGGTAATCCAGCTGACAGTCGTCTGGAATGGCAATACTGATAAATGCCTCCCGGGCGGTGCCGCCCATAGCGGCGATGTCGCTCAGGTTGACGGCCAGGGCCTTATAGCCCAGATCAAATCCGGATATGGCCTCCCGCAAAAAATGGATGCGCTCGACCAGTAAATCCGTTGTAATCAGTGCCAGCTGGTCGGGGTCGCTTCTGAAAGCGGCGGCATCATCACCGATGGCTTTGACAATACCATCCGGCCGAATCAGGCAGCCGCGGCTGATTTTTTTGATAAAACCAAATTCACCGATTTCTTTCAGGCGCATGTCTGTTGGGCCTCGTTTATCGCTTGCTTTAACTCACGGGATGCGGTCTCCGGATCATCGGCCGCCACAATCGCCGAAACCACCGCAACGCCATCCGCGCCCTTGCGAATGATCTCAGCCGCGTTGTCGCGGTTTAAACCACCGATGCCCACCAGCGGCAGTTTGACGGCCTGACAAATTTCCTTTAGTCCTTCTAACCCCAGGGCAGGTGCCGTATCGGTTTTGGTGGGCGTGGCATAAATGGGGCTAACACCCAGGTAATCGGCGCCACCTTTTTCGGCTGCAATGGCGTCTGCCAGGCATTCGGCTGATATACCGATGATCATCGTATCGCCCAGAATGCTTTTGGCCGTTTCCAGCGGCATGTCTGTTTGCCCAAGATGCACACCATCGGCTTCGATTGCCTGAGCGACATCGATCCGATCGTTGATGATGAGAGGGATTCCGCGGTTTTGAAGAAATTTCTTAATGCTGAAAGCCTGCTCTATAAAGTCGCGCGTCGAACAATCCTTTTCCCTTAGCTGAACGATGGTGACGCCGCCCCGAACCGCCGCTGTGACAATGTCTAAGTTTGAGCGACCGCGCGCCAAACCCCGGTCGGTCACCAGATATAAGGAATAGTCGATGTTTTCAGTTTTCATAAACCATACCTTAGGTTTATTGCTTCTGGCCCTTTTTTAGGTTTCAGGTGTCGGGTGTCTGGTGTCAGGTTAATTAGAAGGGCTGACACCTGAACACTGCCTGTCCTCCGTAGCTTTTTGAGCGAAGGAGGGAAACCCGAAACGAGCATTAATCGGCTGACTCTATCTTTGCGCCGTTTTGCAGATCCTGGGGCGTAATTGTGTAAAGCGCGTCGAGCAGCTGGATCATAAAGCTTCCCGGCGCGTCCGCATGGCGGCCGGCAACCTCACCGGCCAGGCCAAAATAGGCCAGCGCTGTTGCCGTGGCGCTGAGCGGATCATCATCGACGGCTAAAAATGCCCCGATCACCACGGTGGCCGCGCAGCCGGTTCCGGTGACATAGCCCATCAGGGGGTGTCCGTTTGCCACGCGTACTATACGGCTGCCGTCGGTGACCAGATCCACCGCGCCGGTGATGGCCAGGGTGGTGTTGAGTTCCTTGGCTAAAACCGTGGCGGCTTCGGCGGCTTCTTCAACCGAATGAATCGAATCCACCCCTTTTGTTTTCGATTTTTCATGGCGCAGCGACAGGATTTCCGAAGCGTTGCCGCGGATGACGCTCATCCGCGCGGCGTCAATAATTTTTTTGGCCGAATTTGTGCGTAGCGGTGTGGCACCGGAACCCACCGGATCGAGAATAATCGGCGTCTGCTGTTCGGTGGCCTTCTGGCCGGCCTTTATCATCGCAGCAATCCAATCATCGGTTAATGTGCCGATATTGAGCACCAGCGCACCGGCAAAGGAAACCATGTCTTCGACTTCGTTCTGAGCGTGGGCCATTACCGGCGAAGCCCCCATTGCCAGTAGGGCATTGGCCGTATAATTCATGACCACAAAATTGGTGATATTATGAATGAGCGGTTTTTGCTCCCTGACGGCTGTCAAATTATGAGCGGCCTGTTGGTTTAAATCTTTCATCTTTTACCTCATTTGGTCGTCAATTACTGAAGAGCTCTTTCCTTGGCCGGATTCAATCGGCCTAAAAATAGTGTCCCATACAAATAAGAAAGCCGATTCCAGCAGGAAACGGCTTGCGCATATGTGAATTGCGAATCGACGTGTCGTTCCCTTCGCTGGTATTACCCAGATCAGGTTCCAAGGGTATAATCTCAGGCTTCCAAGCCACCCCAACTTGAAGCTATCTCAAAAATGCATCAAACGTTTATAGGTTGAGCCCGATACCCGTTAACCCGTTTGCCGGTTAAAAGATAAATTTAAGCGGCTTTCTGTTTTACTGCGGGCTCAACGGGCTAAACGAAACAACGCGCTAAACTGGCCAACCTGAAAGCGGAAGCTACTATTTTTGAGAATGCTTCTTTATAGGTCAAAAACCTTAAATCCCCGACAAAAGCATGTCAAGTAAAATTCTTTTTATGTCCTTCGGTCAATGGATTTAAATCCGGCAACTGTTTCATCAGCTTAAAAGGAGCTGTCCCGTGAGCCACAAGGAGTGTTATCCGTTTGCCGCTTTATTTTACCGTTACAACCGGGCACGGTGCGTTTAAAATCACGTATTGGGCGGTGGAGCCAAATACGAGTTTACCGACTTTCGAGCGGCGCCTGACCCCCATGATGATTTCGTCAACCTGTTGTTCTTTGGCCAAGCGGGTCAGGTCCTCACCGGGCTCCAGACCTCTGACCGACAGCAGCGATTCGCAGACAATGTCCTTTTTTTTGAATTCATTTTTGTGATATTCAAGCTCACGCTCATTGTTTTCAAAATCTCTTTTGGGCACATCCGGCCCGCCGACCATTGATCGTACCAGAAAAATTTGGGCGCCAAATACCTGCGCATGTTCTGCGGCCAGCGCCAATGCTGCCTCAGATACTTTGGAACTGTCAAATCCCACCATAATTTTCATAATATCGACCTCCTAGAGCCCCAAATCTTGATCAATCAGGACGATTTTTACCCTGCCTTTGGGGAATGCCTTTTCAGTGATCGTCCAGGTATTGCAAATTCGATCCGGGCTGTTGCACTCCTGGCAATAAGATGTCTTCACACAGGGCGTTTTCTTGTCCAGTCGCATGGAGTTGGTTGGGGCAACATAATTTTTGATCCGCAACATGGCTTCTTCCACATCTGGCACAATTTTATTGCGTCCGACCAAAATGATGACCCAGTGGGGGCCGAAAGTCAACGCCGCGATTCGGTTACCGATCATATCCAGATTCACCAGCTGACCGGTTTCGGTGATGGCATTGGTTCCGGTGACAAACAGATCGGCATGCAGCGCCTGCCGTCGGCGCTGCTTTTTTTCGTCATCTGAAATCTTATTGTCGAAGGTGTCCCAGACCTCAAGATCCGCTGTACCTTTCAGCTTTTTGTAAAGGCCTGATCCGGTAAAGGTCATCGAACCACCCCAGGATACGGTCTTGGGCTTTAATTGGGGGATTAGATTCTCCAGCACAATTTTATTGGCATCGGCTTCATTTTCTGCCAGAAAGACATCAAAGTTGTTGGCTTCAAGAGCGGTCTTTACCTCTGCCAGCCTGATGTGCCAAAAGTTGTCGATCGGTTTGTCCATTAATTCCTCCTGTCATTTGGTTGGCCGGTTGAGCCCGTTAAGTGCACGACAATTTTTGCATGCGGGTCAACGGGTTAACCCGCCAGCGGTGGGCAAGCGGGTAACGGCTAAATTTCTTAAAAAATGTTTATTTAATTTTGGTAACAACGAGGGTAACATCATCCGCCTTTTGCAGCGGATGACAGAAGCCGTCAACTGCTTCGATTACCTTTTGAACAATTTCCTTTGCCGGCCGATTGGCATTCTGGCGGATAATGTCTTTAAAACGCCCTTTGCCGAACATCTCGCCTGCAGGACTCTGCGCTTCCCAGATCCCGTCGGTTCCCATCATGATGATTTGACCCGCGGCAATCTTTTTGTCAAATTTTTGATAAGCAGCCTTTTCAGATACACCCAAGGGTAAGGCATTGCCGGTCAATTCTTCAAAAGCGTCGCCTTCGCGAGCGTAGATCATCCCCGGGTCGTGACCGGCGTTGACCCAATGAATGATCTGATTGCCGCGGTCGATCTCACAAATAAAAAGCGTCATAAAACGCCCGGAGTCTTCGACATCGCGGGTCAGTTGCTGGTTAACGTCAGCAACCACCTGATCCAACTCACCGGATCTCGAGGTGCGTTGACGCAGAAAAGCCCGGGCGGTGGTCATGAGCAATGCGGATGGGATGCCGTGATCGGCAACATCCCCCACCACCACGCAGATTTTTGTCTGACTGTTTGCCCCGGTCAATATATAGTCGTAATAGTCTCCGCCGGTTTCTTCACAATAGATACTGGTACCGGCAATATCCAGTCCCTCAATTTCCGGGTCGTGCGCAGGCAGCAGGTTTTGCTGGACTTCCATGGCGATATTCAAAGAGTGCTGTAGACGTTCGCGCTCTTTGAGCCCATCGGTCATTTCATTGATGACATCCCCGGTGTACCCGATTTCGTCATTGGTGGTGACCCGCACCTTTTTGTCAAAGCGGCCGTTTCTGACATTGCTCAGTGTTTGAATGATTTCACCAAATGGTAAAGTCAGATTGCGGCTGACCAGCATCGTCAGGCATAGCCCAGCAATGATGAAAATCGATGTATTAACGAATATGGCAGAGCGTAAAATATCCAGCTGGGTCATCGGATCATAGTCGGTGCTTGTAATTCGGTAAAAGATATGCAGTATCGAAAAAAGGGGTATCAAATTACAGGCAAAAAGAAGGGCGATCAGCCGGGTCCGTATTCTGATGCGCAATGTTTTCGGGATCCCCGATAACTCCCCTTGCGGGAAAAAATAAGGGGCCAATCGCTTCTGCAATACGTGCTCCAGCAGAAAGAATGCCAGGGTAACCGTAATGAAACCGGTACTCAGGCTCATGAACAACGTGCGATGGATCCAATAGGAGCCCACATCCAATATCCACCACAATAGCGAGTAGATAATGGCCGACAGCAGCCACATGCTTAAACTCAGACAGATCAGAACATAAGGTTCATTTAGCACCTTGCGACGCGCCGTTTCCTCCAAATCTTTTGATACGGAATTATTGGAAAATTTCGCGTCTAAATATTGCCGAATGGGTCGCTCATAGCGCAGTGTCATTACCACGACAAAGATGAATGCAGCAGGTGTAAACAATATGTCAACCATTTCGAATAGAGGGTTTTGCCAGATATGTTCCGGTGGATCGGGTTCTGCCCGAAACATGAGCACCTGGAAAAAAGTGACCGCAATAAAATTTGCCAAAAAGTTGGCTAACAGCATTTCATTTTTAAGATGGAAGCGTTTAAATTTTGTCATAGTGGGTGGCTCCCGCCGTAATGGATGTGATTTAGCAGGTTCAAATTGTTTTCTTGATCGTTTCACTCTTGCAGTCGACAAATTAAACGAACTGAAAAGGCCACGCATTTAATCGAGATTATACCCAAAGTAATTTGGAACGATTACAATATCAAGTAGAAATCAAATGAGCCGGCAAAAAGTCGGTCATCGACTTATCTGTTTGGGCTCTGATTTTGTTAAACCATTTTTTAAAAGTGATTAACGATCTACGGTTTCTTGGTTATATTTTCTTTAATCTCAAACTGTGGTGTGCTATTGTGCGTTAACACTGTCACGCGCGACTGCTCCGATACCATGGTGGAATTTGATGGGTAAAAAACGAACAAAATTTAAAGATGTTGAGCATGTGGTCGCCGCTCTGGAGTCGGCGGACTATATCTGTTCTAAAACCATCGCCACGGTCGTTTTTTTGGCCCAGGCCACGCTAAAACCGGTGCTGGTTGAAGGTCCGGCCGGCGTGGGCAAAACCGAACTGTCCAAAGCCGTTGCCCGCTGCCTGGAGCGCGAGCTGATCCGTCTGCAATGCTACGAGGGGCTGGATGAAACCAAGGCGCTGTACGAATGGGAGTATGCCAAGCAACTGTTGTATACTCAGATGGTCAAGGAAAAAATTGATGATGTTGTTTCCGGTGCCCAAAGCCTGAACGAAGCGGTGGATCGCATCGCGGACCAGGAAGATGCTTTTTTTTCCGAGCGCTTTATTCAACCACGGCCGCTGCTGCAGGCCATATCGTCTGAAAAACCGGTTGTGTTGCTCATAGATGAGGTTGATAAATCCGATCCTGAATTCGAGGCCTTTCTGCTGGAAGTGTTGAGTGACTTTCAGATATCCATTCCGGAACTGGGCACCCGCACAGCGCTTAATATCCCTTTTGTATTCTTAACCTCCAATGATTCACGCGATATGAGTGACGCCCTGAAAAGGCGATGTATTCATTTGTATATCGACTATCCGGATCGCGAACTGGAAATGAAAATCGTGCGGCTCAAAATTCCCGGAATTAAAGCAACACTAGCCGTCCAGCTGATCGATGCAATCCATAAAATACGGGATTTGGACCTCAAAAAGAAACCCTGTGTTTCAGAAACCCTGGATTGGGCCCAATCCTTACTGGCCCTTCAAATCGAAGATCTCAGCCCGCAAGTGGTCAGGGATACCTTAAATGTGATTCTCAAATATCAAGCCGATGTGGATCTGGTTGAGGGAAGGCTGGAAAAAATTATAAATTAAGCGAGCGATAGCCGCAAGCAAGGCAAATCCATCAAGTGATCTTCTTACATTACGCCATCACTCCAACACTCCATTACTCCACGGCCTCATGCCGAAGGCATGTTTGCAGATGGTGAATCTGGTTTTAAAATTTGTTGGTATAGCCCGCACCGCCGGTTTGCGGATAGCCACTTCAGAAGTGCTCGATTGTCTCAATCAAATGCAGCTGGTTGATATCGCAGAAGAGCCGCAATTTGCAGCGGTCCTACGTGCCAATTTTGCTAAAAGCCGGCGGGAGCAGCGCCATTTCAACCGTCTGTATCAGATGTTTTTTCATGAATTGCGGCAGGATGCCTCAATTGTTAACTCCGAACCTCTAGCGCAACAGGTACAGGATATTCTGCAAACACTGGCACCGGCACAGGAAGACCATCCGAATATGCAAACGGTGCTGGACTTTTTAGACGGCAATCCACTGCCCTATTTTGAGCAGCTTCAGCAGATCGGACACGGATCCGATGATCAAAACCGCGGACCAGGTGCGAATCTGGGCGCGGTGACGCAGCGCCTTGAAATGATGCTGGCGCTCAATGCAGCAGAGGAGGCTCTGGAACAATTTTTGGCGGACCACCGAGAACAGCTGGACTGGGAAATGCGTCGCGACTTGAATGCGCTTTTTAAAAGCCGACTGGACACTGCGCGCCGGTTATTAACCCAGGACCATCAGGCCTCTGCGAACGGCGCTGATAGAAACATACCGTATCGACAGCGGCTGGACCAACTGGGGGAAATTCATTTTGCATCGCTGACTCAAAAAGAAGTGGCAGACATGCGTGAGGTGATTGAACAACTGGTGCGCAAACTTAAAGATACCATCAGCCGGCGCTATGCAGGGCAGAATCGGGGTGTGCTGGATATCAAAAAGACCTTACGGCGGGCTGCCGGTTATCAGGGGATTCCGATGGAGCTGTATTATCGCCATCGGCCCTTGCGGAAAAGCAAAATTGTTGCGCTGTGCGATGTCTCCGGTTCGGTATGGTCGGCGGCGCGGTTCATGTTGAACATGCTCTATTCATTGCAGGAATGCTTTACCCAGGTGCGCAGTTTTGTTTTTGTGGCCGGTCTGGATGAGGTTACCCATGTTTTTGAGGATTTTGAAATTAACCAGGCCGTTGAAAAAATATTGAAGGAGGCCGATATTGAGTACAATGCGGCGACTGATTACGGGCTGACGTTTCGCCAGTTTAAAAACAGGCATATAGATATGCTCAATAAAAAAACAACCCTGATAATTATCGGCGACGGCCGGACAAACTACGGCAATCCGGAAGCCGGCCTCCTGGATGAAATGCGCGACAGAAGCCGCCGGGTGATCTGGCTGAATCCCGAAACTCCCTATTTCTGGTATACAGGCGACAGCGAAATGCGAACCTATATGGCATACTGTGACGAGGTCCGTCCTTGCCAGAACCTGAATCAATTGCTGGAATTTATTGAGTCGCTGGTTTTGTAAAAAAGCGCTGTGATTGAATTCATAAAATCCAAGCGATACCCACCAAAATCGAATAAAAGCACCTGAAGGCAAATACCATGGATTCAATAGACATCAAAATCTGGATGAACAAAAAAAAAGCAGAGTCGTTGCGACTCTGCTTCTCAAAATGGTTGCCTTTGGTGAAAATGGATTGCTTACTGCCACTTGCCGGAGGATAATTCAGATGAAACCTGTCGGTTAAGGGATTGGAATGCAGTTTTGAATTTGAGGGTGCCACCTGAATTTCTATCCGGCCCTGCCGTCCATTCATATCCACGGGTCAGTTGCAGGATCGGTTCGACCGTAGTCCATAAATCCTCATCTTGGGTATAGCCCGTACCGGATATCTTCATATTCGACCATACGAGTGACTCTCTGACATTGAGTTCATTTATTCCGCTGATCAAGGCTCTTTGATTTGCAGTATCGGATACAATATCAAATTTTTGTATCGATACGGATGCGACAACACCCATGATGATCATCACCGAAACGATTTCAATTAATGTAAAACCTTTCTGGTTGAAGCAAAATGATTCTCTGCGCATATTTAGCCGTCCTCTTCTTTTCGATCTGACTTCGGTCATTTTGTTAACGGTTAGTGCGGGAGAATATCTAACCCCAAAATAACACTGCTTTCTCAAACGTTAAAAAAATCCCCTGCGCGTGAAAATATAACTCATGCCCCAAATCTCTGCAAAAAGCGTGCAAACTCAATGAGTTATTTTCACTTTCGAGATATTTTATTGAATTACAGATACTTACGAATTCACATAAATTTACGCCGGACGCGGTTCTGAAAAGGAGGTGCGAGTATTTGTGAAGTTTATTTCACAATATTGTGGATCTGAAGGTAAGCGCTGCATGAATCGGATTCAACGCATAACCGTCCAGAAGCCGTGTTGGTTAGTGTGATGACCTTCTGTCGTTGCAGGATAAGGGAGGATTGAAATGTGAGCTAAAGGGGACGACTTAGATTAGAATCGGTTCTCCAAATTCAACGCCAAAGCCATCTTGATCAGCCCAGACGACCTTGCCTTTTAACTTAAGATTGCTTACCCGCCCATGTGTGGGCACCGCGATTGTAACAATATGTCCTTCGGACAAAAACAAATCCGTCTCAATAAATGCCCCTTTGGTGCCCAGATTTTTAATGAAGCATTCGTGGACGCCGTATCGCGTTGCAAAAAACGAGGACTCTGAACAAAATCGCCGTGGATATTTACGCTTATTTATCATCTGCCCAGTAAGGGATTTAGGTGTAGAGCCATTAGGCCAGCGATTCGACCATTTCATTTGCGCGGAACAGTATCAATCTTTCGTCGTTGCAGGGGTGAAGTGCCGGTTTTAGTTCTGCCGAATCCACAGTATGGTTGCCTATAAAATATTCTAATTGTGAGCGTTGGCGCTGGTTTAATTCTCCAAATTTGACCCCGCATTTGCGAATCGCAAAGGAGTTAAGCGGAATATCCGTCTTAATTTCAAAATCAAAAACCGGCTTAAAGAGTATCCGGTCCAGATAAAAAGCGTCTTTGGCAAATAAGATATCCATCTTAAACAGACTATTTGAACCTTTTTTGCTGTCAATGTAATGGAAAGCCAACCCATCGGTTGAAATATTGACGACTTGACCCATTTTGATGGGCTTGGATTTGATGACCGCGAAGGCAATCTCCCCCATACTCATATCTTTTATTTTGCTCAATTCAATTGACGTGGACCTCAGAACGGCAAAAGTGCCCTGCTTAACCCCATAACGTTGGTGGTTTCGGCGCTCCATCGACTTACCTCTTAGGCTTGGGAGTGAACACATCCAGACTGGGAATACCCAGATTCATTAAATAGCAAAATTCTTGCCAAAATAAATTCCGGGAGTGCTTTTCTGCGGGTAAAAATTTATTATAGTAAAAATTTCAAATGGTTATGTTGTTTTAAAAAATGAAAATACATTCATTTATTGATATTAACAAACTTACTCAAAAGGCATTCTGTGCATTTTTATGCACGCACCTTTTTTTTAATGCTGCTAATTTATCGACAATACTACACTTTTGAGGCCACCCATCTGCGCAAGCCCTGTATAGAAAAAGATAAAGCTATCTTATCGTTTGACATTTTCGTCAAATTTATTGAAAACCCGTGATAGACAGTTGCGAGGCTTTGGAAGTATTCAATTCATAGGTGCATTGATAAAAACAGCAAAGCATCGGCGCTGTTTAGGTGCGCAATAACGGATGGGTCGAGGCGGCCTACCAAAGGGGGAACGTTGATATGCCAGCCATCACGCTTTTTTGTAAATCTGTTGAAATCAGTCTTGAAACAGGTCCGGATATTCGTGATATCACACCGTCACTTGAGCAACTGATTTATGAATCTGATGTTGAGAACGGTAGCTTAAGTGCCACCATGGTGGGATCCACCGGATCGTTGACAACTATTGAATATGAACCCGGAGTGGTCAGCGATCTAATGGCAGCCGTCAATCGCATGGCGCCTGCGGAATTGGAATACGAACATGAAAAAGCCTGGCATGACGGCAATGGGCATAGCCATGTACAGGCCGCGTTATTAGGTCCCTCGATTGCCCTGCCAATCCGAAACGGGCGTCTAAAATTGGGAACCTGGCAACAGGTAGTGGCCATCAACCATGACAACCGCCACCGTCAACGCGCCATCGAAGTCACCATCATCGGCACTACAGTTTAAACCATGCTTGGTTTAAACGGGTTAGCCGGTTAGCCAGTTTGACGGTTTAGCCCGTTGAGTATGGTAATCTGTTGTGTTTAACGACAACACGAAAACGGGCCAACGGGCTCAACGTCAGATTTGAATTACTTTTATTTGAGTTTGTTAGTGAGGATTCATAGAATCAGGCAAGGTAAGTCGTAAAACGATTTTATTAAGAATGTAAACTGGTTTCAGAGCGTTTAGATATTGATCGAGGGCAAGGCGTGACTCGATTTAAAAGTGGAGCGTACACGGTAGTACGCGTGCATTTTCAATCGGAATACAACACAGCCATCGGACAAGAGATGAGCGCTCTGAAACCAGTTTTAGCGTTTGCGGCGCAGCCGATTCATGGCCAGCCTCAAGCTGGTCTGCATGCGGCCAATCGCCTGGGCCAACAAACCGATCTCATCTTTTGATTTTATATCAATTTTTACGTTCAATTCACCCAGACTCATGCGCTCGGCTGCATCGGTCAGCTTCATTACCGGTGTCACAATCGCACGGGCTGAAAACCATGCGATGACCGAAACGAGCAATATGGTGCAGCCCAGAAGGGTGAGCGCAAATTTTTGCATGCGGTTTAATGCAGCAAACACCTCACTGTCTTCCTGTTGCATGGCCAGGGCCCATCCATAATTATTGCTGCGGACGTGACCCAGCGCCGGCCTGTCGCTTGCGATATTAAATCGGGTGGTAATGGTGGTCCAGCCTTTTTTGCGGTAATTGGCGATCAAAGGATGACTGTTGAGGTTTTTGCGTTTGGCCACAAATTGTCTGTTGGGGTGGGCGACCACAAAGCCTTTTTCATCCACCAAAAAAGCGTGTCCGGTATTACCCTTTTTCCATGTCACAATACTTTTGGATATTTCGTCAATGTTCATTGCCGCTGCCATTACGCCCACGGTCTGGTCTGCTACTTTAATCGGAACCGACAATACCAGAGCCGGCTTCTTGGATGTTTTGCCGATCAATGTTTGCCAGCTCAGGCCTTTTCCGTTAATGATATCCTTATAATACTGGCGATCGGAATAATCTTTTAGCGGCACATCATCACTGCGGGCAACGTTAAACCCATCAGGCCCTACAGTGAATACCAGATACATCCAGGGGTATTGTTTTTGAATGGTTTCCAGTATGGGCCTCTGCATTATACCGTCCATTGATTGGATTTCAGGCAGCTTCGCGGCGGTGCGTAAAATGGCAACATTGTTATTAACCCACCCGTTGATCTGATTTTCCAAACCCGAGGCTGTTTGGGCCATCAGCATTTCGGTATCGCTGCGAATGCGTTCATTAGTTTCCCGCAACGTAATTCCCCAAAAAATGGCAAAAGGCAATAAACTGACGATGAGCATAACAGTGATAATTTTGCCAAATAGACCGAAACGCACTTTCTGTCCACCGTAATATGGGGGCGCCTCACGGTGCAAATCCTCCGCTTCCGGGCGCAGCGATGCCGTTCGCTCAGCGGTCTGCTTGGGCATCTGCGGTTCCGGCAGCGGTTGCTCCTCGGGTATATCAGGCACCGGCGACGGTTCATCCAGGACTGGGGGGGCAGGCTTGGTTACAACCATGATGTTATTGCAGGCTTTGCATTTAACCTTGGCTTTTTGACCTTTCATCTTCGTTTCGTCAACACGATATTTTTTCCCGCATTCATCACAAATAATGTCCATCATGGTCTGGGCTCCTCCGTGTAAATTCGCTTTTTATTTAGAATATCCATCATGGATTTTTTAAACTCGATCCGTTTTTCCGGATCCGGTATTTCGTGGGAAAGCGCAGTAATCATTTCAGCTGCCTGATCTACCGGGATACCAGGGCCGGTTATTTCCATCTCCGATACAACTTCTTCGATTAACAATTCGGCCATCGGTCCAATGGCTCTGGATAAATTGATATTTAATGCCTGCAGGAAGATTTTATCCAAAACCGGCAGACCCTTTTTGACGGGTTCAACCAGTCCTAATTGAATTAATCTCCCCAAGTTCTTTTTCAGCGTTGTTGGTTCCATCTGCACTTCAGCGGCAATTTGAGACAAACTCTTTTTTTCATCGATGGCGATCAGCAAGCGAATCATCTCCGCATCAAGGGCGATCTGGTCATGATCCTTGCGATGGACCGTGCGATAAAAAACCTCTGATTGCTCGGGTCTACCTATGTCCATTGGTAACATTCCATTCAGTGGGAAATTATAGCACCGCAACGTTAGCCACGATTACACAGCCGCGCACGATTAATCGTGCGCGGCTACTGCAATCGGGTTACCATAACTATTTTATGTGTTTGAAAACAATACGAATTGGATGGCTGCAGCAATAAGCTTAATGATAAAGGCAATTTTATGTCAAGCAAAAAATCATTGTGATATTTGGTGGTTGGCCTGGTTTGAAATTTCTGGCAGGAGAAACGATCAGGCGAACCGGTAAACCGGTAAACATCGCTGCAACAATAATCCGGTAATCCGGTGTGGTGTAGCTGTTGAATGTGCGAAAAGGTATTTGGGCATAACTATTTTTTATCCAGCTCCTGCTTGAGTTTTTTTTCCATTTCGGCAAAGAGGTCTTTTTTCTTTTGGGCTTGCTGGGCTTGAATCGCTTCAATTTTTTCCGTTAGCACCTTCTGGGAATCTTTAAATTTTTGCAATTCTTCATCAAATTGTGTTCCATTGGCATCGCGGGGGATTTCTTCAATTTTCAAATGGTCTCGCACGAACAATCGATTCCCATATGAGCCTTCTGCACTGTCAATAACGCCCAGCTCTTTTAACTTTCTGTAAATATAGTTGCTGCGCTCCAAAGACGTTGCCAGCATTTTAGATATATCTTCAATCGTTGGCGGAGAGCTCATTTGATATTCGCACACCCGGATGGCAGCTACGAAAAGGTGGGCAGCGGTATATAAATCTTTGCCTTTTTCTTCCATATGTTACAAATTTTTATGCGTAAAAAGCATAATTCTTTCGACCCGGTCCTACTTGACATCAAAGCTATTGCAGAGTAACATTTCCCCGATATTTGTCAAGCAACATGGCCAGTTCCTTTTGAATTCCACCATTCGGCCGGATTGCCAAAAGCGTGTGAAAATTAGATTCTGCCCAAAACAGGTGTCAGCTGGCCTCAGATACATGAACCCTTTAATACCGGCAAGATGTGTTTCGCTGCTCCGGCCAAATCGCCGCAGTGTTTAAGGCCTTTTTGTGCCACTAAACGGGAGGGAGAGTGACATGACCGAAATCGTTGATGTAAAAGCAAGGCAAATTCTGGATTCAAGAGGAAATCCTACGGTAGAAGTGGATATTATGTTGGCCTGCGGTGCCGTGGGCAGAGCAGCTGTGCCCTCCGGAGCTTCGACTGGAAAGCGCGAGGCTTTGGAACTGAGGGACAAAAGATCCAAAGCATATGGGGGCAAAGGCGTTTCGGCGGCCGTAAAAAATGTTCTCAACAAAATTGCCCCCGCCATCGCCGGCATGGATGCCGGCGATCAAGCCTTGCTGGACAAATCTATGCTTGAACTTGATGGCACATCCAATAAATCAAAGCTGGGCGCCAATGCCATTCTGGGTGTATCCATGGCAGCTGCCCGGGCAGCTGCAGCAGCATACGCAGTACCACTTTACCGTTATCTGGGCGGTATCAATGCACGCTACCTTCCGGTTCCGATGATGAATATCATCAATGGCGGAGCGCATGCGGCCAACAATCTGGATGTTCAGGAATTTATGATTGTACCTTTCGGCGCGAAATCAATTGCTCAGGCGGTTCAGATGGGTGCCGAGATCTTTCAGCAATTAAAAAAGATTCTTAAAGACCAGGGGCTCAGCACGGCTGTCGGAGACGAAGGGGGCTTTGCGCCAGATCTGAAGTCCAACGAGGTCGCCATTCAGAAGATTTTACAGGCCGTTGAAACTGCCGGCTATAAACCGGGTAAAGAAATCGGCCTCGCACTGGATGTGGCTGCCAGCGAAATTTTCAAAGGAGGCAAATACGCTCTAAGTTCGGAAAATAAAAAACTGAACGCCCAGCAAATGATCGACTACTATGAAAAACTGGTTGACAAGTATCCAATTGTGTCGATTGAAGACGGACTTGCCGAAGGGGATTGGGACGGTTGGAAAATTATGACCGATCGACTCGAAAGCCGTATCCAAATTGTCGGAGATGATATATTTGTGACCAATCCCAAGATATTCAACAAAGGCATCGAACAGGGCATTGCCAACTCGATTTTAATAAAATTGAATCAGATTGGAACCGTTACTGAAACCCTGGATGCAATTGAACTGGCCAAACAGGTCGGTTACACGACCATCATCTCGCATCGTTCGGGAGAAACAGAAGATACCTTTATCGCCGATCTGGTGGTTGGCGTGAACGGCGGCCAGATAAAAACGGGCTCCATGTCCCGCAGTGATCGCGTGGCAAAATACAACCAGCTCATCCGAATTGAAGAAGAGCTCGGTGCTTCGGCGTTTTTCTCCAGTGAACTATTTTAACTATAACGATGGCTTATTTTAAAAAAAGTGTCATAACCATCTTGAGTTTGGCCCTCGCAATATTTATTCCGGCCAGGGTGCAGCCATACGTGCTGCAGGGCCCCCACATCATCCAACTCATTACCGAAAAACTGGGGCAGGCGAACAGTCTGTTCGTTTCGCAACGGGTTATTTTTTACAATATCGATCCTGAACCTGAAATTTTGACCGAATCCGCAGACGGTAGGCCCGTTTTTGATACAGCCGATCAGTTGAACGATCAGCCGGCGGAGACGGATGAAACAGACCGCTTACCGGTTGAAGAAAACCTTATACAATTGGAAGAGTCTATCCGTTACCTGTTTTCACGGGCATTTCGATCCGATATTATCTCGGATACAAACCAGCGGATCTATGTCTATAACAACGGGCAAACGCTGACGGTAATTGACGGCGCAATTGCCAGATTTACCGAGTCGCGTTTTGACCTTTATAAGGACCTGCTGCTGTACCGCTCTCGAGAGTCGTTTTCTGAACGATTGATGGCTCTGGGAATTGACGTTGCCGTCTCCAGCCTGGGCAAATTTGACGATCGGATTGCATTTGTCATCGGTGCTGAATTTCCTGACGAGACAGCCCCCCAGATCTGGGTTGATAAGGAGACCTTTCAACCCCAGCGCTTAATTATCCCATCTGCAGATGACGATCGTAGCGGCATTATGGAAATTCGGTACACCGATTGGCAACCCATTGGCAAAACCTGGTATCCCATGCATATAGAATTCATCCAAGATGGGATGACGGTGCGTGCGGTTGAAGTTAGCAATTATCAGATCAATCCCCTTTTTTCAGAGGACATATTTGATATCGGGCGTCTGATGTCTGAATATGGCCAAAGCGATCAAATGTCTGGACACTCGGGAAATCAGGAAGGTCTGAGCGAAGTCCAAAAAACCATTGAGGGATTCAAAAAAATATTTGAATAAATGCCGCCGTTGCCGCAAACACACCCGCTGTGTTCTTGAAATACGCATTTAGGGTAAATTCCAAAACGGATGGCCCATGGTTTTGAGCCCAACAGGTCAAATTTATATTGCAATTTGGCCTCTCATTTGAGACACTATTCAATTAACAACAGAGCGCTTTTTCCAGGTACCATCTTATTTGAAAGGCAGCGAACATTTTAAAAATCTGCTCAATCTCAAAAATGACTGTTGCAGGCAATGAAACAGCCCTTTGGGCGTCGCACAAAGGGCTTTTTCTCTTTTTTACCCGGAGATACATTCGTGAATATGACGGGTACAGTATGCTTTATCGATATTGGCCCAAGAAACCGAATGAGAGGAGACGATGGCAAAGGACACAAAATTCATATTTGTAACGGGGGGTGTGCTTTCATCTCTTGGCAAAGGACTCGCTTCTGCCGCTATGGGGGCGTTGCTCGAGAGCCGCGGACTGACCGTGACGATTCAAAAGTTGGATCCTTACATCAACGTGGATCCGGGGACTATGAATCCGTTTCAGCACGGTGAGGTGTTTGTAACTGATGATGGCACCGAAACCGACCTTGACCTGGGACACTATGAACGTTTCACCCATGCCCGGATGGGAAAAGACAATAATTTTACAACAGGGAAAATATATCACACCGTTATTACCAAAGAGCGCAGGGGGGACTATCTGGGCGGAACCGTGCAGGTGATTCCACATATTACGGATGAAATTAAAAATAGTATCAAGCTGGCCGCCCCCGGTGTTGATGTCGTCATTGTTGAAATCGGCGGGACGATCGGCGATATTGAAAGTCTGCCGTTTCTGGAAGCGATTCGGCAATTTAGAGCGGATGTGGGCAAAGAAAATTCACTCTACATTCATTTGACGTTGGTGCCGTATATCGACACCGCCGGTGAAGTCAAAACCAAGCCGACCCAGCACAGCGTCAAAGAGTTGAGAAGTATCGGTATCCAGCCCGATATCCTGTTGTGCCGTACCGATAGATTTCTCGCCAAAGACATTAAAGCTAAAATTGCGCTCTTTTGCAATGTCAGCGTTGCAGAAGTGATTACCGCCAAAGATGTCGATCACATTTATGAGGTTCCCCTTATCTTTCATCAAGAAGGCCTGGATGAAAAAATAGTTGAGCTCCTCAATATATGGACGCGCAACCCGCAATTGGACGACTGGGAAAATCTGATTAAAAAAATAAAAGCTCCGCGACATTCGGTAACGATAGCCGTTGTGGGAAAATATGTCGATCTGACTGAATCTTACAAAAGCCTCAACGAAGCATTGTATCACGGTGGGATTGCCAACGATTGCAGAGTGGACTTGAATTTCGTTGATTCCGAAAAACTGGATAGCGGGACCTGCGACCAGTTGCTGACCGATGCAGACGGCATTCTGGTACCCGGTGGATTCGGGGAGCGCGGCATTGAAGGCAAGATATGTTCCGCCCACTATGCAAGGGTGCATAAAGTACCCTATTTCGGAATATGTCTGGGGATGCAGATTGCCGTGATTGAATTTGCGCGTCATGTCGCCGGAATGGAGGCGGCCAACAGTTCTGAATTTGATCCAGACACACCGTATGCGGTCATATATCTAATGCGTGAATGGTATGATGAACGTCTCCAGAGTGTCCAGCGGCGAGATGATCTGTCCGCTAAAGGCGCCACTATGAGACTAGGTGCATACAGTTGCCGGATTGAAAAAAAATCCCTGTCGTTTGAGGCCTACCAAAAAGCGGAAATTTCCGAACGGCATCGGCATCGCTATGAATTTAACAATGAATTTATGGATCAACTAAAAGAAAACGGACTGGTCATCAGTGGCACCTCACCCAATGGTGAGCTGGTGGAGATTATCGAAATCCATGGTCATCCGTGGTTTCTGGGCTGTCAATTTCATCCGGAATTTAAATCACGTCCCATGACGCCCCATCCGTTATTTCGCGAATTTATTAAAGCGTCTTTAAAAAATTCAGAAACCCGCAATCAACCGCAGGATTAACGAACCCGCTGTTTGCTTGGATCTCAGACAATTACTCTTTGGTTTGGCTGCATTCACGATTGGTAAAGGCGTCCATGGTCTGCTGGGCGCATTCTGGGCAGTAACTGGAAGTGATATCAAGGTTGGCCCTATCGTGGATAAACTGTTCAACTTCAACCCATTGCCCTCTGCCGGGCTCAGCCTGGCGATCATCTCTGATCTTTTTACATACACAGCACATCGGTAACAGTTTTTGATACAGTTTTAATTTCTGCCGCAGGGCCGCTTTTTCCTGACATTGATGGATACGGTGAACCATCTCTGCTGATTCGCAAGGTTTCAGTAGATAGTCATCAGCCTCATGTCGCAGCGCTTCGATGGCGGAGGCCATGTTACCATAGCCGGTCAGGATAATGACCATTGTATCCGGGTAAAGCGCTTTGGCTTCTTTTAAAACCTGGATGCCATCCACATTTTCCATGACCAAATCCGTAATAACCAGGTCAAATTTTTGTTCGGCCAGCAATTCCAGCGCCCGGTCACCGCTATTGGCTTCCGCCAATTCAAAGCCCTGGGTTTCAAGATCTGCTCCGATGCCTTCTAAAATAAACGGGTCATCGTCTACTAATAAAATGCTGTATGCTTCCATTTTATCCTGCCTTCTGTCGGCGTTGGGGGCGTTTTGGGGTGAAGGCGATAGATACAGGCACAATCGCTTGAAAATTAAATATTCAAGCAGCCTATCCCGATTTTTATGATTCCAAAACATTTCATTTTTCCAGCAGGCCATAGCGGCCGATCAGACGGGAAAGATAAGTTCTCTGGATATTCATGGTTTTGGCCGCCTCGCTTCTATTGCCACCGGTGTGCCGAAGATTCAGCTCAATGAACTCTTTTTTGAACATGTCAATGGCTTCTTTCAAGGTCAAACCGACTTTCATGCCCGGGTAGCTGGGTTTAGCGGCGAATTGTGGGAGATCTTCCGGCATTAACGCCCCGCCGTTACCCATGACAACTGCTCGTTCGATCGCATTTTTCATCTCGCGCACATTTCCGGGCCAGTCATACTGTAACATGGCCGTCATCGCTTTTTTGGAAATGGTCAGACTCGACACGCCGCGGTCGCGTTTGAAAATATCTAAAAAATATTCGGCTAACAAAGGGATATCTTCCTTGCGGTCCCTGACGGGCGGCATCTGGATTTGAACAACATTAAGCCGATAATAAAGGTCTTCACGAAACCTGCCTTCTGCTACTTCTTCTGCAATATTGCGATTTGTCGCTGCAATGACACGAACATCGACCGGGATCGATTTGTTGCCACCTACCCGATAAAAAACGCCCTCCTGCAGGATGCGCAGTAGCTTGGATTGCATGCCGGGACT
>CAZJHF010000018.1:0-20853 GCA_964545505.1 uncultured Desulfobacterales bacterium
TGACCCCCTTCCGCAATACCGTGAACCGCCGGAAAGCCCTTACAGTACTCCGGAACGCTTTAAGGATTACCCTTATATACTGATTACCGGCAGAAGATCACCCGGATTTTTTCATACTGAAAACCGGCAAATTCCCTGGCTGCGTGAACTGCATCGGGATCCAACCGTTGAAATTCACCCCCAAACGGCGAATAAGGAAGGCATCAATGCGGGCGATTGGGTTGTTATTGAATCCCTCCGGGGTAAGGTCAGGCAGCGGGCCAAATTATTTGAGGGCATGGACCCGCGGGTTGTTTCGGCCGAACACGCCTGGTGGTTTCCTGAAAAAAAAGGACCCGCTCACGGATGGGATGAATCTAACATCAATATTTTAACCGACAATGCATATGAAACCTGTGATCCTGCCATGGGTGCCACCAGCGTCAGGACGCTTCTTTGTAGGATATACCCCGAACCTAAAGGAAGCGGCTCATGATTATTGAGGCTATAAAAATTGATCACAAAGCCTGCTGGGGATGCAAGACCTGCGAGGTGGCCTGCAAACAGGAAAACCGTGCGGCTGATGGCGTCAAACTCATTGCGGTCCTGGAAGAGGGCCCTGAGATAATCGACGGAAAATTAAATTTTGTGTTTCATGTTAATTTATGCCGGCATTGCGATGAGCCCCCCTGCGTCGACGCTTGCCCCGATGCGGCGATACGCAAGCGATCCGACCGGATCGTGGTGATGGATTATGAAATGTGTACCGGTTGTCAGGCATGTATCGAGGCTTGCCCTTATGACGCCATTGACTTTGACCCGCACAAGAGTATTGCGCAAAAGTGCAATCTTTGTCATCATAGAATTGAAAACGGGCTCATCCCTGCTTGCGCGGATAACGTCTGTCCGGCGCATTGCATCCACTTTTTATGTAACGATTCCGCCCCTTCTTAATTTTATCCTTGCAACCCAATAGCGAAGGCAATAAAATCATAAAGTTCAGCTAACCACCGGGGCAATTCGTCCAAATGACAGATAAAGACCCAAAAGAAGGCTTTCTTGAAGTCGATCAATCTTCCGGTGACGATCTCAATGTAAAAATTGGCGTGCTGACCCGGCGCGAGGTCGAAGCCCGCATTCTGGCGCCTGTTATTGATGCATTAGGTCGGCAATTTGGAAATGCAAAGGTGCTGGCGTCCGTCCGTGAAACCATCATTCAAATCGCCGCCAATCAGGGTGTTGAACTGGCCGAGCAAATGGATGGCAACTCTCTGCAGCACCTTGCCAAGTCCCTGCAATATTGGACCCGAGATAACGCGCTTGAGATAGAAGTTGTCGAGCAGGACGAACAGGTATTTTTTTTCAACGTTACTCGTTGCCGTTACGCTGAATTATATGAAAAATTGGGGATAACCGAGCTGGGCGTCCTTTTTTCGTGTACGCGTGATTTTGCGTTGATCGAAGGATTTAACCCGGAAATCACCTTGAAAAGAACACAGACGATTATGGAAGGTGCGGCTTATTGTGATTTTCGATACATATTATAAAAAGGGAGCTGACATGTGCAAATTTGCGGTTACAGGTGTCGTATTCATACTGCTGATGCTAGGATGCGCGTCAATGGAGACCGGTGAAAAGATGAGTCATTTTGACGAAACCTCCAGAGCCTACCTGCGGGCCATACGCTGGGGTGAATATGAGGCTGCATTTGCATTTAAGAAACTAACGGCCCGGGATGAAGAATTGCCGGATTTTGAAAATTACCGCACCGTACAAGTGACAAATTACAAAGTCAAACAAACGATTATTTCAGAAGACAAATTCAGGATCATCCAGATTGTCGATTTCCAGTACTACCGAACGAATGATGTGACCGTCAACAATCTGATTGATCGGCAGAAATGGGAATATGACAAAGAACAGGAAAAGTGGTTTCTTCAGAGTAATTTGCCCAAATTCTAGCGGAGCAATTACGTGTAAAATGGAGCGAATCATAGATCAAAACCCTTTGAAGCTGTCTTCAAACTAACAGGAGTTGCATGAAAGTTGTCGACACCATTATTTTTTTCGTACTCATCGGGCTCATTGCTCAAGCCGCCATTGGTCTGAGCTATTTGATTTCATCCATCCGAGAATTGGAAAAACGCGCATCTGTTTTTGCCGGTTTACAGTTTGCTGGTATGGCGAGTGCTGCGTTCTTGTTTGCATACGGGTGGAAAACAGGCTTTCTTTATTCGGGCAGCGGCGTCGGTATTTTGATTTGCTTGATTGCCGGCGGAAGTCTTGCTGCTATTTTGCTGGTAAAAAGGACACCGGCCAATCCGAAGGCACTGCAGGGGACGCGTGGGGCGGTTGTCGGTGATGTCAAAAGGTTTGATGAACGAGACGTCGTTTTTGCGCGCAACCGTACGATTCGACCTGGAACACGTCAGTATCGAACCTATTACCAAATGCGACCGGAATATGAAAAGATGGATGCCGCCCGCAGAGACAAAGGCGGGCCGTTAGGGCAACCCGGTGTTATCGACCAACCCGAAGACAGACCGAATATTGCCGCAACCCTTTCTTGCCAGGGTATCGCTATGAATCTTTCGGCACCGGAGACTTATCAGCCGGCAGTCAACCCAGAATTCAAAGGGCAGCAGGTCAAGCTCAGTCCGCAGGAAGCCACAGACCGTATCAAGGGATATACCCTAAATCTGGGTGCCAAGCATGTGGGCATTACCGAATTGAACCCCCTGTGGCTGTATTCAAAGCGAGGAGAGATTTTTCGTGAAAACTGGGAGGACTGGGGCCAAGAAATCAAAGTGACACATCAATATGCGATTGTTTTTACCACTGAGATGGCTTTCGAACTGGTGGGCACCGCTCCCCACACGCCGACGGTCATTTCCAGCATGAGTAATTATGCCCAGGGCGCTGTGATTACGACCCAGCTGGCGGCCTATATTGCCAATATGGGCTATTCGGCCAGCGCCAATCACGTGCGGCACTACGACGCTGTCCTTGTCCCGCTGGCCGTTGATGCTGGCCTGGGAGAGACCGGACGCCTGGGTTATCTGATGACCAAAGATTTCGGTCCCCGGGTCCGGCTGGCAGCGGTGACGACTGACTTAGAGATGGTTGCCGACAGCCCGATAGATATTGGTGTCGAGGATTTTTGTAAAATTTGTAAGAAGTGTGCCAATTGTTGCCCCTCAAACTCCATTCCATCGGGTGATCCGACCGAAGTCAACGGTACGCTGCGCTGGAAGCTGAATGCCGAAACCTGTTTTGACTACTGGGGTAAAGTCGGCACCGACTGCAACGTTTGCATGCGGGTGTGCCCCTGGAGCCATGCCAGCACCTTTCCTCACAAGATCATCCGGGCGCTGATCAGCCGCAATCGCTTATCGCGCAGACTCTTTAACTATATGGATGATATTTTTTACGGGCCTAAACCCAAACCGAAGCCGGCACCGCCTTGGGCCAGATTCAGTTCATAAGAAGAAGCCCACCACAGCATTGAGGAATGATAATGATTTCGCAACAAATTTTTTGGAATCCGGTTCTGGAAACCCTGCCGGCTGAAAAAATCAAACAGCTGCAATTGCGCAAATTTCAAAGAATTTTTAAATGGACCTACGAAAACTCCACATTCCACCGGCGTCTGTACGATAATGCCGGCATCAAACCGGAAGACATCCAGTCGTTTAACGATATTCAACGGGTTCCCAAAGTGGAAAAATCCATGATGAGAGTCATCCAGCGCAAGGAACCCTTTCCCTATGGCGAGGCCCTCTGCGTGCCGTTAGATGAGGTCACCATCTTTCGCCAGACCAGCGGCACCACCGGTCAGCCGGTCTATCAGCCCGACACCTGGCAGGACTGGGAATGGTGGATGGAGTGCTGGTCCTATATCCTCTGGGCCCAGGGATATCGTCCCCGGGACCGCGTTTTTATCCCCTTCGGCTATAATATATTTGTGGCGTTCTGGGCCGGGCACTATGCGGCTGAAAAAATAGGTTGTGAGGTGATTCCGGGAGGTGTGCTGGATACCAAGGCGCGGATTTTAAAGATCCAGGAGCTGAAGGCGACCGCCATGATGGGCACCCCCACCTATATTCTGGGAATGGCCGAAACAGCCCGCATGAAAATGGATATCGATCCGGCAAAATTACCAATTAATAAAATTACCTGTGCCGGTGAATGCGGCGCAAGCATTCCCAGCACCAAAAGACGTTTAGAAGAAGCCTGGGGAGCTAAGGTCTTCGATCACGCGGGTGCAACCGAAATCGGGGCCTGGTCGTTTGAGTGCGCCGATCAGGCCGGCGGCATGCATGTCAACGAAGCGCTGTTCCTGGTGGAAATTGAAGATCTCGAGACCGGTGAGGTCATTGAAGAGCCCGGGCACAGAGGCAAAATGGTGATAACGGCCCTGGACCGCATGGCACAACCCTGCGTGCGTTTTGATTCCAAAGATGTGATCGAATGGGCGGCCGAGCCCTGTTCCTGCGGGCGAACGTCACGTTTGATCAAGGGCGGTGTCGTTGGCCGGGCCGATGATATCACCAAAGTCAAAGGCGTGCTGCTGGCGCCTTCGGCCATCGAAGAAGTTGTGCGCAGCATTGAAGGTCTGGGCGATGAGTATGAGGTCATCGTTGAAAAAGTTGGGGATGCGGATAAAATTAAGTTGCGGGTGGAGGTGTTGCCCCAGGCTGAAGAACAATGTACGCTTATTGAAAACGAGTTGGTCGATCAACTCAGACTGAAGACCAACCTGCGCTATGACATTGAAATTTGCGGCTGTGAAACGTTGCCCCGCTATGATGTTAAGGCCAAGCGTTTCAAGGATTTTCGTAAAAAAGAATAAAAACCGAAAGCGCTTACCCATTACAAATCAGGGCAGCCACTCGGTTTGAGGGCTGGGTTCTATGAACTTCAAGTGGAGCTGACCCATAATTTATGTCAGTCCTGACTGTATAGCGCTTTACCGGTTACCAAAGCCCATAATTTTAGCGGTTGTGGTGGCGAAGGTTGATGGATTCTATCAAGTAAAGTAAAAATGAGGGGATAAGATGACCCTGCAGATTGACTTAAATGAAATCAACACGAAAATTCAGCTGTTGAAGAAAACGGCTGAAGATCTCAATCGTATCGGAAAAGACTTTCCGGCACTGGGCCGCAACACGGTTCGCATTCTGGCCAGTATCAAAATGCTCCAAATCAATGTGTCGGATCTGGTTGATTTGCAATGATGGTTTTTTCCGGATGATTAAAATTTTTCTGCGGCCTTGAATGATAAGTGTTGAGACTGTGATAAAGTTGTGATACGCAATTAATATCTTGCTTAAAAAAGGTTGCGATCGTTAAATTTGCCTGGCACTTGCCGGGCAACAAGTAACGGTTGCGTATCGTAATTATTCATCCACTGCAAACAAAAGGGGGTCTTATGACCGGTAAATTCGAATTGAAAAAAGGCAAAAGCGGTAAGTTCTCGTTTAACCTCAAATCAGCCAACGGGAAAGTAGTTTTGACAAGCCAGACTTATAAAACGAAAGCGGCTGCAAAAAATGGCATTAAGGCTGTCTGCACCAACTGTCGCAAGAAGGCAAACTTTGAGCAAAAGGTAACCAAGGCTGGAAAGTCATATTTTGTTCTGCTGGCCGCCAACAAGCAGGTTGTCGGCAAAAGCCAATCATATGCGAGCAGGGCATCGATGCTAAAAGGCATTGCCTCGGTTAAGAAAAATGCACCCAAAGCCGCAGTTCAGGATTTGTCGGTTAAAAAATAACGGGGCCCATCAAATTTAGCTAAACGGATGCCATCTTTCTGTCGACCACGCTCCCTGACTGTATAAGGACGCATGCCCGATCCTGGATGGCATTCCGTCCGAAGATGAGTGGTCATGATTACCTCCTTTTTTGGATTAGTTGGGGAATTAATCCAGAAGGTATCTGACCACTCATTTTTTATCAAGGTGTCAAGTCAAGTTCGTCTTCTCGCACATTAATCCTGCGAATCTTACCCGTCTTTTTCACGCCGGCTTATACACTTCACCGATTTGCAAGGTGACAACCTTGATGTTTGTTCTTGCTTCAACTTTCTTCTTAAATTCCCAGGGATCCGTTTTAGCGCGATGGATTGGGATTACCACAGCGGGGCTGAGCGCTCTGGCAGCCCGCGCCGCTTCCGCAAGATCCATGGTAAACGTACCCCCGATTGGCAGCAGGGCCAAGTCTACCCGTCCTAATTGATTCATCTCGGGAATAAAATCCGTATCTCCGGCATGGTATATGGTTTTGCCTTCCAGGGTTATCAAATACCCGACCCCATTGCCTTTATGGGGTACTTTGCGGGTTGAGCTTCCTTTTGCCGTATTGTATGCATGCACCACCTTGATTTCTATGTTCTGAAAAGAAAGCACGTCACCGGGTCCAACAACCCGTATGTCTTTTCCCAGATTTTTGATACAGCGTTTGGGGCCAACCACCAATGTGCGCTTGCGCCGCAGCCGGTTTACCGTCACATCCTTGGAGTGATCCTTGTGGTCATGGGTGACCAGGATCAAATCGGCTTTTTGCAGCTTTTCGGGCAGGCCATCAATCGGATCCGGCCAACGGCTGAATTCAATTCTATGGGGATAATGGGTGTAATAAGAGCGCAGATAGGCCGGATCAATATAAATGATCACGTTTTTAGTTTTGATCTGAAACCAGGAAGGCGGAAACCATTTGAGGGAAACAGACATCGACATTTAATAAAAGGGAAATTTTTCCCAGAAGTCTTTTTCATTGTCCTGCCACTTGGGGCCGAACTTCTTTTCGAAAAAAGCGCCCATGCGATCATACCAGCGACTCCAGGGATTTTTCCCCAGCTCTTTAGCCTCCAGAACGTCGTTTACAAATGAGGCGATGTTGACCATTTCTTCTTTGGGTAGATAGGAAGCGGCGCCTTCTTTATATGATTTGACAACATTTTCCGGGCTGAGGGCGTGGGCGGTCAACATAACGGCCGTCACCTCTCTTTGATTGGCAATTTCCAGCAACTGATAACCTTCAACTCCCATAATATCCAGGACCGCAAGATCAAAGCGCTCGGATTCCAGGTAGTCTTTAGCTGCTTTAAAATTGGACGCCTTCACCGTTTCGCACATGGGCAGCAGATCTACCAGCGTGTCCAGCACATCCGGTTCGTCATCCACCAAAAGGATTCGTTTGCCTTCCAGCATGTCTTTTTCAGCCATAATGCGAGGTCTCCTTTTTGAATTTGTCCGGATAAAGATCAACCTATAATATTAAGTGTATTTAACAGGAGATCAAGGAAATTTAATTTTTAGCTATCATTTTCTACAAAAAGCGAAACGGCCTTACCGTCCTTTAAATTGACCAGCCCTTCTTCACAGATGCGTAAATACGGGATGGCCGCACCGGTAAGCGTTATGAGCGACAGGACCGGTTCAGGGAAGGGGATACCCTGGTTTTGGGCTGACCGGGTGACCTCGGCAAATTGGTCAACGAGGTCTTCAATTTTCAGGTCGGCGATCAGGCCGAAAACGGGCAATGGGAGTTCAGCCTTTATATGTCCATCCTCGCAGATCACAACGCCGCCCTGCAGGCTGCGGATCCGGTTAACGGCCGCGGCCATGTCATCCTCATTACGGCCGACCACAACGATATCAGTGGTGTCCCAGGCGGCGCTGCAGGCGATGGCGCCGGATTTGATGCCGAATCCTTTGATCAGTCCCACAAACATTCGACCGGGATTATGGGTGCGGTCGATGGCGGCTATTTTGACGATATCCTCATTGGGATCGATCTGGATTTGTCCATCTGCAACGGCAATGCGCTCCGTGATTTCAGCGCTAACCAGATCCGTAATCATACTCATCACGCGAACATCAACCTGTTTCACGTTTTCAGGTGCACGGATTGCAAAATCAGAGGATTTTAGATCGCGGGCCAGTTTTACGGAATTTAAGCTGTCGCTGGCATAGGCATGCGATCGTGGTGGTGTTAATAAATTCCCGTTGCGGGCAATGACGCTACCATTGCTGACAACCACCTGAGCATCGATGGTGGCGATATCCGGGATGATCGCAAAATCAGCAAATCTTCCCGGTGCCAGACCGCCGATCAGATGGTCTAATGAAAAATGCTCGGCAACATTTAAGGTTGCCATCTGAATTGCATGGATGGGCTCGAACCCGCATTCAATTGCTTTTTGAACAATGGCCTCCATATAGCCGTTTGTTATCAGGTCGTGTGGTGATATGCTGTCGCTTGCCAGAATCAGGCGCCGCGGATCAATGCCGCGGTCTTTGATTTTGGAAATTTCTGCAAGATCTTTGCGCACCGCCCCTTCACGAATCATGACATGCAGCCCGAGGCGCAACCGCTCGAGCACCTGTTCGGCATTGATCGGCTCGTGGCAGGAGGTGATGCCGTTGGCAATGTAAGCGGCCAGCTTTTTTTCGCTGGCACCGGCGGTGTGACCCTCCAGGGTTTTACCGGCTCGCAGAGTTTGCTCGAAAAAAGGCAGAAACCAGTCGGGGTCCTGCAGTACCGCCTGCCAGTAAGATTCGCCCATACCCACAATATTTTCGTGTTCCAGCAGTTTTTGAAGGTTTTCGCTTGAAAGGCTGCCCTGAGCCGTTTTGCTGATCGAAATCATCGCCGGGGCGGTGGCCCAAATCTTAATGGGCTGATTCTTAAACGATTCCAGATAATCCAGCAGGCCCGCATATCCGCCGACTGGAAAAACCTCCAGGGTTTCACTCACAATCGTGGTGGTACCGCCTTTGGCGGCATATTTTAAAAATTCGTCTATTCTGCTCAGCCACGACAGATGGGTGTGACCGTCGATCAGGCCAGGTATCACCGTTTGACCGCCGGCATCGATGACTTCGGTTTGGGGCCCGATGGTGTCGTCCGGATTTTGGCCGACGTATGCGATCCAGCGCCCCTTGGCACTGACGGCGCAATTATCCAAGATTTCCCCGGTATAGACATTGGTCAGCCGGGCATTGATTACCGCCAGATCAGCTTTTTCCCGTCCCAACGCCACCTGCATCAGAGCCTTGGATTCATCGCTGCGCTTATACGATATTGAATCAGTATTCTTCATGGTAACTGCATTTTCTGTTAAGTACGTTTCGACCCATCCTATTGTTGATATTTTTTATGAGCCGTTAAAGCTGCTTTTAGAAAAATCAACCGGCAAATTTTTAAAGCCGAAAATAAAGGAAAGCAATTGATCGCCCATGTTAACTAAATCCGCTCAGCAATGACCTCAGCTTGAACGCTTTCATTATCATTTACATAAAGTGAACAGCTTATGACTATCTTCTTACCCTTTATCTCTTTTATTTCTGCAAACAAAAAAAGCTCCGTTTCTACGGGTGTGGGTGATCTATAATTGACGTCCAAACTGCGCGTTACGAATTGAATTTCCGGCTGTGTCGCACGTTCACGTCCTTCAGACTGGCAAGTAAAAGCGATCGCTGTTGCAATACTGTGACAATCGATCATACTTGCAATAAGGCCTCCATATACCCATCCTTTTGCTCCTCCGGAATGATGGGATTGGGTCGTGAAGTATGCCTTGCCGGCTTTGCCGTCCCATTCGGCCCTAAGCTGTAAGTCCTTCAAGTAGGGCAGTCCACAGTTATAGAAATCTTCGATCGCTTGGCCGGCCAGTGTCTTATCTTGTTTTGATTTAATTTTGTTCATCATTTGCTTAAAAGTGTTTTTGACCAGATGTTAAGACGGTCTAAAAAAAATCCAGATAGATTCTATACCGAACAAAGCATAAGCTAACTTAAGTTTGCGGTATTAGGCCTTCTGGAGCTGTGTGACGATTTTTTTATTGGATTTATAACCCGATTCCAAGTGACGGCGGATTAATTTTTCGCAATCATCAGCTCCTTTCACCTGCAATGCCTTTAAAATCTGACGGTGATCCTTGAGGGACTTGCGATAAAATTCAGGTTTTTTGTCCAAATTAAATTGCAGACATCGTATTGAGTTTTCCATTCGCAAAAAGACAGATTCGAGTACCTTATTTTGACAATGCGAAATGTAGTATTTATGAAAGTTGAAGGAATGGTCAAAATAAGCCAGCGGATCCTTTTGATCTATGGCGACTTCCATTTTATTACAAATGTCATTCATAACCGCTAAATGCTGATCGTTTAGCAACTTTACGAATTTCCGCAGGCAATACACTTCCAGCAAAACTCTTGCTTCATATATTTCTTCCAAATCCTCCCGCGATATGCGAGATACTTTGGCACCTTTGTTCGGCTCGATTTCAATCAATCCCTGCGCCTCTAATATTCTAAAAGCTTCTCGTACCGGCATCCGGCTGACGCCAAGCCAATCGGAAATTTCCTTTTCCTTTAGCTTCGATCCGGGAATAAATTTGCCGCTAAAAATGGCGCTGCGAATATGGTCAACAATTTGATCTATAATCGTTATAATTTTCATAGTGCTATAATAGTTCGGTTCTGATCTTATGACAACAGTTCCCATATCATTTTTATGGCAATGATGTAAAGCACCAGACCTATGACAGTCTTCACCTGTGTCCCCTTAAGCTTAAAAGATAGAAGCCATGCACCCAGCAGGCCTCCGCCGATTGAGGCAGACGCTGAAATACCCAAAAGCGGCAGGTTAACGTTGCCCAGGAGGACATGACCCAGGAAGGCCGATAAGGATGAGAAAATTACAATAAATCCGGATGTCGCGGCTGCTTTGCGGGGATCAAAGCCCATCCAGATTAAAGCCGGGACGATTAAATTTCCGCCGCCGACTCCGAGGAGTCCGCCGATATAACCGGCAATCGCGCCTATCAGAACACCAAGCAACAGTTGTTGTTGCCAATTGTACAGGGATTCTTTGGCACGGGGTCTGAAAAGCAGCATCATCGAGCCGGCAAAGACCAGAAAACCCGAAAAAAGCCACAACAGAATTTGGCGCGGCACAAATTGCGTGCAGTATGCGCCGATAGGAGAAATACTCGAGGCGACGATCAGGATGGGAAGTGCAGTTTGAAAATTCACGAGCTTGTTGCGAATAAATGTAACGGAGGCGAAGCTCATGCTGAGGCTATTTAAAAGCAGGGCAGTGGCCATGGCTTCTCTTAACGGGAATCCCAACCAGAAAAGCAACGGAATGATGCCGAAGGCAGCCCCAACGCCTGCGATAGTCAACACGGTTGTAAAGCAAAAAACGATGAGGGCCGCAATAAAGAGGGTCGCCATATTTGGATTAGATTCTGAATCTATCGATTAGCTGGCGCATATTCAGGATGAATGAATAATTTTATATGTTCAATCCGGATCGGACTTTCAAGGCAAGATTATGGGTTGAATAAAGGATGTATTAGAGCTCCAGCAATTTTTTGTAATTTTTTAATAAGGATCTGTCTACCACCAGGAAATTACTCTGTCACTTGATAAAATGTCTGTGACCAGCTCGTCGTAGTCAATATTTTCCTGATATAAGGGTATTTCAATATGCTGTGCGTCTTCAAATGTCTTCGCAATAAAGTTGCGGGTCATTTTATCGGGCTCTGATCGCAAAATATGCAAGATTTTCATTAAAATACCTCTTAAAAAGCAATGATAACATCGTTTTCCTCAAGTTTATTGGGGATCTCTACCAGATCAAGCGGTTTGAAGCCGTATTTATCTACATTGGCCGGCACATTGCTGTAACGGGTCCCCTCCATTTCATCGATAAATTCCATATTGTCTTTATATTCTTCAGTCAGTTCGATCTCGTGGTTTAAAACGATCATGCTGACGATGTGAAATTCCATCAAGAGCCCCAGACTGGAACGCAACCCCTCGTACTGCCTTTCCTTTTCCTTTATCAGAACTGCCACTTTTTTAGCCATACACGTCCTCCTAAAGCATTACATAACGATCGCATTCCTCGACCATTTCAGCATTACGCGCCTGGGTTACAAAATCCTTATCAATCAGGCCGGGAAGTTCTTTACCCTGGTACCCGCGGTCGATATAGCTGACTTCACAAACAGCTACCTGGGCGACATCGAGAAGTTCTGAAAACCGCGGATCCTGGGTTAAGACGACACCGTCGCCAGTAAAAAAAATCTCGACCTGCTTGCCGGCACTTTTGGCCGCCGTTGCCAATCCGATGACATGGTGTAGATTGTTTGGGGTCGACACACAAATACCGATGGTTTCAGCCATAGCCGCTCTCCTTACTTTTTTTCGCCCTTTTTCAAGTAAAAACGAAAAAAACCTTCCTCATCATCTAAAAATCCCAGCCACTCATGCCCGGATTTTCGGGCCAGCTTGGGCATGTCTTTCTTTGTCCCCGGATCAGTTCCCAACACCTCTAATATTTGACCGACCGCCAGGCTTTTCATGGCCTTGGCCGTTTTTAATGTCGGCATGGGGCAGCTGATGCCTCTAACATCCAAAATTTCATCGGGTTTGATTTTTGTAAGGTCCATCTATAAATACTCCTTTCAAAATGCTCACAGCAAAAACACAGGATTAGCTCTACTTTGAAACATAGCGACTTATGCCAGATACGCAACAGCGTGATTATTCATCTTTCAACCCATATTCAGCAGGGCTGGGAAGGGTAGTTTAAAAACATTTTTTGTTCGATGCGGTCACCCGGTTTTAAAAAGAAAAAATCTTCATCCGAGTAGGGGCCATAAAGCAGTTTTTCTAAAAAGGTCAAGTCCCCCTGGATTTCCTTAAATTTCATATTAAAAAAGTTGGCGTTTTCTTCAGTTCTTTGACGTAGATGCCCCGTATTGTCGGCTCCGGTGTTGATAAAAACAAAATGACTATAATTTTTTAATTCTTCCTTCATTCCCCATACGGCTGTCTTGCGTCCCAGTCGTGGTGTATAGTCATTTTCGATAATACCCAGCGGGTCCTGACCTTCCCTAATCCAGCCGGCCGTAAGATAATAGGTTCCTGGTCGTTTTTTGAGTGCCGCCCGATAAGCCGAGCAGGATCCCAGAAAAAATGCAATACAGTCATGGCAGCGGGGAACGATAAGGCCACTTTTGCTGGCGGTGACGCCGGCGATGCCGTTTGAGCACAACCCATATCCGAGAATAATTTCGCTGGCCCGGGTAGTAGCTTGTTCAATTTGATCCTGAACGAGGGAAGGCATTTTGTGCGGGCAACGATGCAGGCCCTGGTCTAGATACCGAATTTCAATACTCGATTCTAATGTGTTGAGCATTTCAAGCTCAGGTTCAAAAATTCGGCAGGCAATTAAAACTCGATTTTTTAGATTCACAGAACAAGATCCGAAAAAGGTGCTTTTTGATTACTTTACGGTTACACAGGTACATTCCGCCAGATTACAGACTTTACTCGAAACGCTACCCAATAAAAGCCCTTTGATTTTCCCAAGCCCGCGACTGCCAATAACAATCATATCGATATCATTGTTCTTGGCAAATTGTATGATCTCTTCAGCGGGATCACCACGGAAGACCATCGATTTGGTGATTTTTAATCCCATCTCCTGCAGCTGTTTTTGGGCAGCCTTCATGATCCCTTCGCTGATCAACTTGGCGGACACTTTGCCGATACCACCGTCAATTTTTTCGCTCTCGATGTACTCGAGAATTTCAGGCGGAATATTCTTATCTCTGACGACATGAACCAGAAAAATTTCTGATTTGTGTTGTTGGGCGACATCAGCTGCAAACAGTATGGCCTTTTTGGAATGATCGGAGCCATCAAAGGGGACTAATATTTTTTTAACCATTGCGGTGTCATCTTTCAATTATTCGATTTTTATGCCAGCTCGCGCTCACCGGCCTCAAAAGCTTTCATGGATTCTTCTTCAACCTCAGCTTTGACGTGTTCTCTTATTTCTACAAAGCGTTCGGTCGCCAGAACTCTGAAATTCCGGGGTCTGGGAATATCGACTTCAATTACGGCTTTGAAAGTCCCCGGGCGGGTGGTCATGACAAAGATTCTATCCGCTAAAAAAACGGCTTCATCCAGGTCATGTGTAATAAAAAAAATGGTTTTTTTGGTTAACTCGAAAACAGAGAGGAGATATTCGTGCATCAGTCCTTTGGACATATTGTCCAGCGCGCGGAAGGGCTCATCCAACAGTAACACCCTCGGATCATTGATGAGTGCTCGAATAATTTCCACCTGGCGCTTCATTCCTGAGGACAGATTATCGGGATATAAGCGTTCTATCTCCCGACTGAGTCCCAGGCGATCCATTAACCCACGAGCTTCTTGCACCGCTTCGTTAACCCGCATTTTGCCCTGCATCACCGGACCGTAAGTGATATTGCCCATCACCGTTTTCCAGGGGAAAAGGGCGCCTCCCTGAAAAACCACCATGCGATCCGCGCCCGGTGATTGAACGATATCCGGCGCCGCAATCTTTTCTTCATCCAGATAAATGGCGCCGCCGGTGGCGTTGTCGAACCCGGCGATGGCATTCAACAGGGTCGTTTTGCCGCATCCGGACGGCCCGACAACCATGGCAAATTCGCCGGGTTGAATATCGGCATTGCAGTCCCGGCAAGCATGTACATTAACACCTTCAGGATCGTACACTTTTTCGACATGTTCAATGAGAATTCTGCCCTCTCTTTTTCCATCCGGTTTACTTTCCACAGATCCCCTCACTTTTTCATCGGGTTAATCCGAATTGGCCGTTTCCAATAATCCGGAAAGATCAACATCCACCTTACCGCTGGTTGTTGACGCCTTGACGGCCTCTTCGTGCAAAAGTTCCAGCGCTTCAGCTTTGATCTCCAGGTATCTTTTCGAAGTCACCATCTGCCACTCGCGGGGACGCGGCAAATCGACTTCGATTATTTTTTGAATTTTGGACGGTTTGTTCGTCATGATCAACAGGTTGTCTGCCAGAATGATGGCCTCATCGAGTTCGGAAGTAACAAATACATGGCTGGCATGTGTTTCTTCAAAGAGTTTTAGATAATACTCCTGCATGAGCTGCCGCGTCATGGCATCCAACCCTCTGAAGGGCTCATCCATAAGCATGACTTTGGGCTGGTTTATGAGGGCGCGGGCCAATTCGGCTCGACGCTGCATCCCGCCGCTCAACTGGCTTGGGTATTTATCGAGAAAATCCTCCAGGCCCACCTTTGCCAAAAGTGTCAATGTTTCTTCATGGGCCTTCTCTTTGGCCATAACCTTGCGTGAAAGCGGTCCGAACATCACATTTTCATAACACGTCAGCCAGGGATAGAGGGCCGTTTCCTGGAAAACGACCAAGCGTTCCCAGTTCGGGCCGCTAATCGGTTGGCCATCCATTTTAACGCTGCCCAGATCAGGCCGTTCATAACCGGCGATCAAATTAATGACCGTTGTTTTGCCACAGCCGGATGGACCAATCAGGACGGTTAATTTTCCAGGCTCAACCGTAAAGGAGCAATTCTTCAGGATTACGGTCTGATTTTTTTTGAATATCGCCATCTTGCCTACATTGTTAAAGATGACCTCACTTGCCTGATTGCTGGTTGACATGCGCATTGCCTCCTAAAAGATCCGTTGCCACCGGGTGAAGTAGTTGCCGACCCAGGCGATGCCAATGGAGCAAATCGCTCCGCACAACCCAATGAGACCCATGCCTAAAACGACGTGCGGATAGTCCATTACGGTATGATTGTACCAGACATAATAGCCCATCCCACCTTTGTTAGCCATCATCTCCGCCGCTACCACCAGAATCCAGGTAATTCCCATTGCGAGTTTCATGCCGGTAAAGATCTGCGGCATGGCCGCCGGCAAAATCACTTTCCACAACATTTGTCTTTTGTTGAGCCCGAATGACATGGCCGCTCGGGGCAAACGGATGTCGACTTCTGCAATTCCCCCCATGGTGTTATAGACAACGGGGAAAAAGGCCCCATAAAAAGTCAAAAAGATAATCTGAGACTCTATGTGAACAAAGAACAACACAGTTGCCGGTATCCAGGCAATTGGCGGTATCGGGCGTACCATTTCAAAAGCCGGGAAGATAAGACCTTTGGCTACCTTTGAATATCCGATGGCCACACCGATGGGAAAACCGATTAAGATGCCCAGAAAAAATCCGGCCAAAACTCTAATGAAACTTTTAAGCATATTAACGAATACAACCTTGAACGGTGTTTCGAACAAGGCCATGAAGACGGCCTTGGGCGTGGGGATCTGCTGAAAATAGTCCACGGCAACGACAATGGCGCTCCAGAGGACCAGGAACAAAACAAAAGACATGATTTGTCTAAAAAGACTCCAATTGACGAATGTTCGAAAAATTTGGCGCCAAAATTGTGATTCAATAGTGGCTGTGTGATCAGACACAATATTCTCCTCTCTATTTAGTAATGGATTCTTCCAGAGAGTCGGTGATGGCACGTCTCCACGGGATCAGACGAACAGTTAAATATCGAATCAGAACCGAAGACCCAAAACCCAGAATTCCGATGGCGATCATTCCGTTTACAATCAGCGGATATTGGATCAGGATATAGGCTTCCCAAATACGGTAACCCAGGCCCCATTTTCCGGTAATCATCTCTCCCACGACGGCCCCCATCCAACCGATACCCATGCCGATGGCGCATCCTGACGAGATGGACGGCAAGGCACCGGGCAACACGACGTGCCAGAATATCTGTTTGGGGGAAGAGCCCAAACAACGAGCCGCTCTGAAATAATCACGGTCGATCATTTTTACGCCCACGATCGTGTTTAGCAGAACCGGGAAAAAAGCGTCGATGAAGGGGATGAAGGCCACACTCGCCTCTTGCCAGGGCAAAAGTAAAATGGCCAGGGGCAGATAAGCCGGCGCCGGAATCGGGCGTAAAAGCTCCAATGTCGGGAAGGTTAAATCGGAAAATATTTTCTTCCAGCCGATCATCAGCCCCAGCGGAATGGCAATAATATAGGCGGCCAATACACCGCCGAGGACCCGCAGGGTGGTTGCTCCCGCGTCCATCCAGAAAACATGGGTGCTGACCCAGGCGATCCCTTCTTCCAGTACTTCGGCCGGGCTGGGAAACAGCACAAAGCGATAGACCTCAAAATGAACCAACAGGCCCCAGGAAACAAAGACAAGCAGGACGGATATCGTGCCGAGAATGGTTGTTTGGCTAAAAATTTTTGATTTTAATGTCGGCGGCTGCCAAACAAAATCCAAGGCCTCTTCATTTGCATTGGACATAGCGGATTCCTTTTAATACAGGTGCAATAGGTCTGGAAAGATACAATGATATCATCCGCGGGAAGGATGCTATGCGCATCCTTCCTTTGCGGGCATTCAGGCTGGATGATGTTTATGCAACGCTTTATTTATAAAAACTGCTGTCAGCCCAATCAGCGGCCTTGAAATGTTTTTTGAGAAACTTCTTTTCATACAGGAAGTCAATATCGCGCTGCATAACTTCAATGTGTTCCTCGGTCAGCTCATTTGAATATTTGTACCGGGCCAAAGAGCGTTTCAATGATTCGATCGGTATCTTTCTTTCCAGCTCGTTAAAAACGATTTCGGCGGCTTCATCCGGATGGTTCTTCATAAAGTCGTGCAGGTCATTGTCGGCCTTGACGAGACCTTTGACAATATCCGGGTGCTTTTTCGCAAAATTTTCACTGACGAGCAGGGGCCAGATTGCATTGACGTAAGGTTCATATTTGTTGGCGTTACAGGGCTCAATGCATTTTCCAACCTCTTTTTCGCGGACCAGCTCAATGTAAGGCGGCCAATAGCAGAAAGCGTCGAGCTTGCCGGCTTCCAGATTGCCGACAGCCACTTCCGGGTTCTGGCTGACAATATTAAATTTAATGTTTTCCTGTTTGGCAATTTCCTCCAGGATGCGGTGATGAGATGATCCCACACCGGTGGCAACGGTCGCACCGTCCAATTCTTTTACACTTTTAATTTTTGAATCCTTGGGTACAAAGACGGCACCGACATCCCCGTGCGGATAGACGGCAACGCCAACCCATTTGGTATTTTTTATCTTGGATTGGAGCATGACAGCGGGCATGTTGCCGAGGTAGGCAATTTCAAGTTTTCCGGCAATCCAGTTGTTAATCAGATGCACACTCCACAGACCGAAAAACCAGTCGACTTCAACATTGGGGAGGTATTTTTTGTAAAACTGTTTTTGCTTCATGACCGATGTTTCCAACATGCCATACGGACAATAACCCCAGACGATTTTCATTTTTTCCATGGAGATGACGTCTGTTTCGAGCAACTTGCCGGCCGCAAAGGCAGGAACTGAAGGAATCAGGAAAAGAGCTATAATAAATACAATAATGATGTGTTTTATTTTCATTTCTCGTCCCCCTCTGAATGGTTTATTTGCGTTAGAAATCTTGTATCCCCATTGCGATAACGCTCGGTTATCACCTCCTTTCTTTTTGGGGCTCCGATACGTGTGTTTCTCTCAAAACCACAGTGCTTAGAGCCGTTTGATAGGAAATAAAACAACGAGATTATTTGTGACCACTGATCGTTTTAACGATAAATTGAATGCACTCGTTGCACTTGGACTGCCACTCGCCTTTTTCAATAAACGTCTGCATGTCTTCATCATATTCAGCATAGCGAAAAGGGTCGAACCCCAGGATTTCCTGGCAATTGAAAACCTTAAATCGCTTTTTGAAGTTAGCTGAGATCTGTTGAACTCTATTTTTATATTCCTGTATAAGTGATTTATCGACCTTAATTTCTTGCAATGCCGGATCGTTTTTAAATGGATCAAAGGCGGCCGGATCCGTACACTTATCTCCGCTGCATTCTTCCAGAAAAATATTAAAGAGCTGGTTTACCCGTTGAGCAGAATCTTCCGGTTCATCCGGTTTCTGTTGGATATCGATGCGTGAGATGATATCCAGGTATATGGTCACGGCTCCGGCCACCAGCACTTTGCAAAGAAACGTATCGCTATCCGGATTTTCTGAATAAAATGATCCAAAATCCCACTTTCCCTCAGATGCCCCCAACGCTTCCTGCAAACCCTGCAGAACAGCTTTATCTCAGTTGGTTCCCTTGTTAAAAAGTTCGGCGACCCGCTTGCATGCTTCTTCAGGGCTCATCGGGTCGGTTTTATTTGGTGTATTCATCCAAAATTTCTTCACACTGGTCAACCGTGATAAATTTACCTTCAGATTTAATATCACCGTTGATCTTCAAGGCCGGAAATGCCGATACCCCATGAGCCTCATGAACTTTGGGATCATCGATGCTCTCCACATCAAATTCAAGACTCAGCTTGGTCATCGCCTTTTTCAAATTTTTTTCAGATATCTGTGAGCGTGGACATCCGGCCGTATAAAATTGAATCTTTTCAATCATCGTTTGTGTGTCTCCTTAGTGTGCTTATTTTTGAGCCGCCTTTTGACGTTTGCGATATCCATCGATCCAATTGCCTGCGAATTCATCGCGCCCCATGGCCAAATCGGCCGCTAAAATCGAGGTGACCACTTCTTCAAAAAGTGGATTGGTAATCGGGCAGGTCAGTCCGCAGCGAATTGCCATCGCCAAAAAGGCGCCGTTCATCAGTTCGCGATCCGGTATGCCAAACGAAATATTGCTGCAGCCCATGGTGATATTAACCCCAAAGCGGTTAACAATCGTTTCGACCGCATCTAAAGCCATTTTACCGGCCTGATCATCGGCGCCGATCGACATTGCCAGCGGATCGATCACGATGTCATCAAGGCCGATGCCAAACTTGGCAGCACGATCGATGATTTTCTCAGTAATTTCGATGCGCTTTTCCATTGTCTTGGGAATGCCATCATCATCCATAGACAAGCCAATAACCGCCGCATCGTATTGTTTAATCAATGGTAAAACCGTCTCCAGTCTCTCCTCTTCACCATTGACCGAGTTGACCAACGCCTTGCCCGAATAGACCTTGAGTGCGGCTTCCAGGGCCCTGACATTGGCCGTGTCAATGCAAAGGGGCGCATCGGTCAACTCGTTTAACACCTCAACCATCTGAACCAGCAACGCCGGTTCGTCTGCCCCCGGCACACCGGCATTGACATCCAAGATTGACGCACCGGCCTCAATTTGGGCTAAAGCGTCGGCTTTGACCGTATCGAAAATACCGGCCTTGAGCTCTTCTTGCAGCCTCTTGCGGCCCGTTGGGTTAATGCGCTCACCAATAATCGCCGTCGGTAATTGACGGCTAATCGAGACTTGCTTTGATGCCGAACCCACTGTTGTTGTCAGTACTTCATTCATGATCAAATCCTTTTTTCCTTTGCAGATTGATCTGCCATTGCGCCTATGCGGTCAGCAGCGTTTTTGCCAATGAGACCGTCGCTGCTGCATCCCCGGCGGTGCCGTCGGCACCGATCTCATCACAAAACTCCTGGGTGACCGGCGCCCCACCGACCATGATCTTGACCCGATCCCGCAGACCGGCCTCCTCTATAGCCTGGATCACCACCGGCATCTCATCTAAGGTCGGGGTGATCAGAGCCGACATGCCCAGAACCACCGGGCCCTCTTTTTCCTGCACCGCTTCGATAAAAGCTTCGGTTTTCACCGATACCCCCAGATCATTGACCTCAAAGCCGGAGCCTTTGAGCAGCATGGCCACCAGGTTTTTGCCGATATCGTGAATATCGCCGTCAACGGTGCCGATGATAATATAGCCCGCTGACTCTGCGCCGCCGCTTTCAGCCAACAGCGGCTCCAAAATCTCCAAAGCTCCCTTCATCGCCTTGGCCGAACGCAATACCTCGGGAATAAAATATTCACCCTCCTGCATCAGATTGCCTACATGCAGCATGCCGGGGATCATAAAATCCGACAGCAGCGTCTGGGGGGTGGTGCCTTTTTCTACTTCTGCGTTGACAATCTCAACGACCTTGTTGCGATTGCCGTCGATGAC